>NZ_BMPE01000025.1 GCF_014647435.1 Deinococcus radiotolerans
ACGGGGCATAGGTCAAGTCTGCCACGACGCATCATCGTGCTTCCGTTCTGTCCTCAGGCTCTAAGTCCGCCTGAAGGGCGCGGTAGGGCACCATGTCCCGCTCATCCGAAACCCGCAGCCACTGCGGCGTCCAGGCCCGCGTCACCAGGTCCAGGTGCACCAGACTGCCGTGGGGCAGGGTGAAAAACGCGCCTGTCGGTGGGAGGGGCGAGCGGCTGTGCCCCGCCGGCACGCTACGGGGTCAACCTGGGCGCACACCGTAAGGCTCGGCCACGATCCGACGCCTGCACAGATGGCGGGTGGAATCCTGCGTACACGAACCTGCCGCCGCTCGTGGCCCTTTACCCACGCTCGGTCAGCCGGAGGGTCCAGCGTTGACTCGTGAGCAGCCCGCCACTCAAAGCCCGCTTACGCCCTTCCCCCACTGGGGGCTTCTTCACTTCGACCGGAGCCCGGCAGCGCGTCACCTGACAATGACGCCGTGAAGCGCTTTGTCCCCGTTGTCCTCCCCCTGCTGCTGGCCGCGTGCGGCGCACCTGCCTCCACGCCGTCCACGCCCACGCCGGATCCCGCCCCACAGTTGCCCCTCCGGCCGGCCTCCAGCCCGGACTTTTATGTGATCGGCCTCTCGGGGAAGTGCTTGAAGGACGCCGCCGATCAGTGGTGCTGGAATCTGGTGCCGTCCAGCCTGACGCCCTTGAACACCGCCAACAATTTCAACTACCTGGAGCAGCGGCAGACGCTGGCGGCGGTGGTGCGGGCCGTGGAGAAAAATGGCTGGACGGCCCGGGCGATGGGCTACGCCGCCAGCCTGAACGACCGCACCAACACGAGTTCAGGTGTCCTCGCCACGCACCGCGGGTACCTGTCACTGGTCAGCGACCTACAGACCATCGTGCGCCGGGATATGCAGGGCGTGCGCAATCCGTCGCGGCTGATCGTGGTGGGCCACTCCCACGGCACCGTGTGGAGCCACCTCCTGACCGCCCTGTCCCCAGCCTTGCCCATCGAGATTCAGGTCGATCTGGACGGGGTGTGCGCGTACTGGCAGACCGATAATGAGGGGGACTTCCGCCAGGCCGGCTTGGGGGACCTGCTGGATTTCGAACGGGTGTGCCGGACCCGCAGCAGCGCGCTCGGCGGGGATGCCAGCGACCTGCAGAACGTGGTGTTCGGCAACGTCCGGTACAACCTGGATGTCCACTCGAGTGACTTGGCCCTGTTTGATGGTACCGACAACACCCGCCCTGACGGCAGCCGTGCCGGCATCTTCAGTGCCGCTTTCCCGGAGAACCACAGCGACGTGACGTGGCCCACGAGTGCGACCATGACCTGGGTACTGCAGGGCGTGACGAACCTCACTCGCCGCTGAGGCTGCTCGTGGCTGTGCCGCACCAGGTCACACGGTGACTCGTCCAGCTAGCGCGTCAGGCTCGCTCTCCATGCGCGGTGGTGCTGGATTCGGGATGGGACGTCGGAGGAATGAACATGCTGTCGTGTACGCCTACCCCCTGGCGCCAACGATCGCTCATGCTCGAGAGGGCAACGCGCGTGACGAAGGAGGGTTTCATGCTGCCACAGGGGTAACCTCACCACCATCGGCCTTCAGGACTGGTTATCAGGGTAGATAATGTTCTGCCAGCGTCCGGGTGGCACGTTCCCACTGCTCTTCCGGAACATTCCACCTGGCCCAGAGCGCCTGACAGAAGTCGATGATCAGCGCGACGTACGACCTTCCGTAGCGGGTCACGCCGGCTGAATGCCCTTCCATCCAGGTGTTGCTCAAGGACAACATCGCCCCAAGTTCAGGATTGACGATGGCCGCCGTTTTTTGCTTCTCTAGCGCGCGCTTCAGTTTGATCGAAGGGAAATAGGCTCCCTGATCGGCTTCGCTAATTATCAGGTACAAGGTGTCCTTCACATGGGTGGCGAGAGTGACGTCGGCCATGACGGCAGAAAAAGCGCTGGCCTGACTGGCAGCCAGAACCGCGAGGGACATGCCTGCAGCCCGTGTCGCTGGCGATTCACTGAACACGTCGAGTTGCAGGATGAAACCCGGATCGCTGCTGACACCGATCGTCCACACACCGCTTCCATCGTCTCGATCATGGAACGAGACATGGGACCAGATCCTTTGAATATCTTGGGCCAGAGCGTTCAACTCGTCAGATGACCAGTCTCCTTCCGCAATCAGGAAGGCCAGGGCACTGGCTGCTCGCTGATGCCCGCGGACACTCGCATCCCGCGTCTGGATGATGAGCTGTCGCCGGATGTCTGCGCGTCCAAGGCGTGTCGCCCAACGGTTGACACAGCGAACCAGAAGCATCACGAAAAATCCATCCTCATCATGCTGGAGGAGAAGTGGGAACAGTTCCTCCCATGTTTTTTGCCCCTGGAAGGCGGTGGCATGTTCGGAGTGGACTAAGCTGACGGCCTGGATCACGGCGTTCAAGGACCGGTCCAAGTCCCCCACCTCGGCCCATCCCGCTGCCGCTTGCGCCCACAGGTTCACACTTTCTTCGGTGTATACATCGGGGCGGTACTGGGCACTGTCCTCTGCGCACGTGGCAGACTGCGCGAAATCCCCACCCTGAGCGTAGATCTTGCTGAGTTTTTCGGACAGCGTCGAGATACGGAGGAGTTCACCCACCTGGCGCTGCTTGGCGATTGCGGCCTCAGCCAGCTGTCGGGCATCCTGCCACTGTTCTGCATCCATCCGCAGTCGGCAGATCAACTCTTCCAGGTGCGCTTCCTGGCCCAATGTTGATGGGGCTCCTGGCTGGAGCAGGGCGAGACCCTCCTGATAGGCCCGTTCAGCGCCTTCAACGTTCCCCTGGTCCAGCAGTGCGTTGCCGAGGTTCGCGAGGTTCATGGCCTGCAAATGCGCGCTGCCTAAACGCTGTGCCTGCCGAATGGCATCCCTCGCATGCTGCTCCGCTTCTTCCGGCAGATCGCGCTTCCGGTAGATCATGGTCAGGGTGTTTCGGGCTGCCAGAATCCACCGGGGGTGCCCGGTGCGCTGCGCTTCCTGAAGAAGGTATTGCGCTTTGTCTTCTGCGACGTCCAGGTCATTCAGTTGAGCCGCACACAACGTGAAGTTCTGCCAGGCAGTAAATTCGCCACTTGATTCGTGAAGTGCGCCAAACCCCTCGGCTGCACGTTGCGCCGCCTCTCGTCCCAGTTCGAATTCACCTGAGTGGATGTACGCGAAGCTGAGATTCACGTCCAACATCGCCGCGAAAGATCGCGAGCGCTCCAACTGGTCACCCAGGTTCTGACGGATGCCTTCAAGGCCCTGCAGCCCCTGCTGGTTGTCGGGTGTACCAACCCTCAGGACGTGTTGGAACACCTCGGCTGCAAGCTCGCCCTCCGTGTCCTCCATCTCGCGGAAGGCCTGAGCGGCACGCTGCGCGGCTTCCATGCTGCCATTGGCCCGCGTCACTTGGAGGATATTCGCCTGCAGCAGGGCCGAGCGCGCAGCTTGCTCCAGATCACCGCTCTGCACGGAGTCTTGCTCGGCCATGGTGGCCAGTTCCAGAGCGAATGGCCAGTCACCCGTTCGGAACGCCTCGAAACTCGCTTGGAGGGTCACCTCATGGAGGGCGGGATCGTGCGCCTGGTGCAGGTGGTAGGCCAGGGCCACCGTGGCCCCGCTCTGGCGCGCCTGCTCCGCCAGGAGCTGGTGATAGGGCTCTGACAGATCATGTTGGCGCAAGAACCGCTCGACGTACGCGGCGAAATGCGAGTGGAAGACGGTGACGACCCCCTCCCTGGTGGTGAGGAGGCCTCGGCTCTCGGAGATGAACTTGAGGACGTCTTGTACGGCAGGTGCGGTTTGAGTGTGGGCCGCGAGTAAATTCCTCAGATCAGTGACGCGCACGGGACCGTAGGCGAGGGCTGTGAACGCAAGGGCGTGTTCGAGACCAGGGGTCACACTGGCTTGTTGCCACAGCTGTTCCTCCAGAGCTTCGAGGTCTTGAGGAATCGTCTTGGCCTGCAAAGCTTGATAAGCACGGAGGTACAGGGGGTTGCCCTGGGACGCCTCACTGAGACGGATGAGTTCCCCAGGGGGGAGCGAGATGCTCTTCGCGTTCAACCACTGGTTGAGTTCTTCGTCTGAAAACGGCGGGAGCGTGAATGTACCGACGTTCCGGGAGCGGCCGACAGGCAAGTGGCTGGCGCTGACAGCGATGCCGTTGACGTGCTGGAGTTCCATCAGAGCCCGGAGCAGGTCTGGATGGTCGGTCGCCTGATCAATGAAAATCAGCTCCTGACGCTGCTCAAGCGCGGCGTCGATGGCGTCCATCAGTGCCTCGGGATCGGTTGGTGGGACTACCGCAGGATCAAGCCGCCTGAGGAAGGCTCGGAGCGCTCTGGCCGTACTTTTGCCGCCCAGTTGGATGTAGAGGCCGCCTGTGCGCCGGGCCACCTGCTGAAGGAACGTGGACTTCCCGCTTCCGGGAACGCCGGTCACCACCGTCGTCTGCCCCCGCTGCAACGTGCTGATCAGTTGATCTTCCAGCGCCTCGCGGCTGAGGAGGTCCGGTTCAGGTGGAGGGAGGTCGTGAGATGGATCTGCGTCTGGGCGAGCCGTGGGGGCCTGCAGGTTCAAGTACTGCGAGAGCACTTTGGCGGCATCAGCATTCGACACCTGGAAGACGTTCAAGGTGCCGTGATCGCCTACGATCGAGTTGGCGTTGCCTTGAACGTGCTGCTCTAATTTCTCAAGATGTTGGACCTGTACGGATGGGGCGCGGTCGGCGAGGGCGCTGAGCAGCTGCTCGGAAGTGGTGGCGCGTTTCACCTGAAACTCCAGTCGACCATGGGCGGCGAATGAAGGTCAGCATCACGGAATTCGCTGGACTGAAGCCATGCCTGAATCTGCGCGGATGACAATCCCTTATCCCTCGTGACGTTTTGGTGAAAATCACGCACATCTCCGAGAATCTGATTGCGCAGTTTGATGAGTGTCAATTTTGGGAGCGGTTGCGTAACTGATTCTGGGTGCCTTTCTAAGGCTTGGATCACGCTCGCATGATCTCGTTCATTGAGAGCCGAGCGTGCTTCTGAATGATCCTGGAATCTTCCGCGTAAGGTGAGGTTGCAGGCGCCCTGAAGGATTTGCCAGTGGCTAAAACCCTCGGCTTGCAGGTGTTGGGAAAGGACTATGAATTCAGGGTTGCTCGCCAAGCGAGTCATCGTGACTGGGAAGTACCGCCTAAGGGCAAACGATCGGCGACTCGACACTATATCCGCAGAGTGGTCTAACTCCTCCGGGCCATCCGGAGTCGCCGCGTCCTCACCTGGCATATACGTGTTTTTCTCAGTGTCAAAGACATGTAGCGGCACATTGTCAATTCGAGTTCCTGGCACCTCCACCGGGTAAGGGTAGGCGGCGACGAACATCGTCAGTCGAATAGGCTGACCGGTCCAGCGCTCCAAAAAGATGGGGAAGTTACGGCTGGGCCCCCCGTCTATATCATCGAAACCTTTAGAGGGGAAAGTTCCAAATCCCATGGATTTTATGAACTTCGACGTGTAAGTGTTGGTGAGACGGTCTTGAAGTACTTGGAGATCTGGCCCTAACTGCAAGCGATGGAAACCCTTTTTATTTCTCAGGATAGCTAGAAATATCCCTTCGCCCTGGTCCGCCGATTTACTCCATACATGTAATATCTCGGCAAGTCTTTTAGCTTGTGCCCGATTCCTCATACCCAGACCCAGAGTAAATAAATCAACTCCAGGAAAATTGGCTGGCGGAAAGCAGATAGTGGTTTCGACATCATTGTGAATGATACCAGCAAGCTCTGGGTTCGCCACGTAGATGAGCACGCGTTGGCAGCCATAATCGATATTCATCAGTCAAGTACATTCCTTTTACGGACGAATAACGCCTTTAATTACTACAATGCGTCAATAGCGTACGGATAACTCGCAGGCCAATATTAAGGCGTCGCGCGGCGGAATGCTTAAAATACAAAACTCTTCATAGAGCGCCGACTCTAAAGGCGACCACTCTAATAACGACGCCGACCTGCTGTTCGCTCGCAGGGACTCGGCGCGATAGCTGCTCGACCATCTAAGTCGATTTTATACCGCGCCAATCAATTTAAGAAAAGCATGCGCTTTTGTGCCGAACTCGACGCTCTTCGTACCCAGATCTAACAGCACACCACTGTAGCGCTTGAGCTTGTCAAACGCGCCTTCCTTGACGGCCTGCTCGGCACGTTTCAAAGTATCCTGCGCTTCTTCCTGCTCGTCCGAGGGTAAGGTGGCCACGGCCGCCTGGAGATCCGCCAGTAGTTTGAGGAGGTCGTCCGGCGTGGTACCGCTCTGCAGCGTCACATTCATGGTGTTGAAGGAGCCCACCTGTGTGTTGGCCGTGCCATGAACCGTCTGCTGAAAATGAACGGCAGGCCCAGATGGGGAGATCAATTTGCCACCGTGCTGCTGCCCTTGAATGAGTTCACGCATGCCCGTCGGCGTCAGGCGGTACAACGTCTGTCCGTACATCGATTGGGGCGACTTCTCGATATACCCCAACTGCGTCAGAAACAAGATGAGGTCCCTCAGTTCCGCAGGGCTGATCTGAAGAACCGATTCGAGATCAGTGGCGGCTGCCTCGCCACCTCTGGACTGAGCACTCCGCTCACGCAGCTGGTACAGCAGATTCAGCCCTTTGACAGATCGGTCGTCGGTCTCCATGGTTCATGGTAGCGGGGCAGGCGTGTCTCGTCAGGGCAAGTCCTGCGAAGCAAACGTAGAGACGTCCACCTGCGCCAGAACCGCCCTTCTGCGTTACCAAATCTCGGCGACCTGAGAAACACACTCGGTACACACCACTCGAGAAAGGGCCGCCCCTCTGGACGGCCCCCTTCCGTGACTGGGTGCTATTTGGTCAAGCCGAGGTCACGCAGCAGCGCCTTGATGCGCAACTCCTCCCGGTCCAGGAAGTACGCGAACGACACCCCCGGCTGGTAGAAGCTGTTCTGCTTCTCCTGCACCAGCAGTGTCCGCCACTCCTTACTGCGCGCCAGGCGCCCCACCACGCTGTTCAGCGACGCCCGCCCCGCCGCGTCCAGCCCCGCCGGCGCGAACACGCCCCGCCAGTTCACGAGTTCCGCGTCCACGCCCTGCTCCCGCGCGGTCGGTACGTTGATCCCCGGGATGCGCTCGGGCGCGCTGAGCGCCAGCGCCCGCACGCGGCCCGCCTTGATGTCGTCCTCCGCCACGCCGTAACTGCTCGACACGACGTCCAGCTCCCCGGCCAGCATGGCCTTGATGCCCTGGAGGTTCCCGCTGCTCGGCACCCACTTCAGGGTCCGCACGTTCCCCCCGCTCGCCTGGAGCACGTTCCCGGTGAACAGGTGCCCGGCGCTGGCCACGCTCGCCCCGCCGACGCGCAGGTTCGGGTTGCTCTTGAACGCCGCCGTCAGGTCCCCCAGCGTCCTGTACGGGCTGCTGGCGGGGACGATCAGGACCTCGTAGTCGTTCACGAGGCGCGCCACGGGCGTCAGGTCCCGCAGGCTCACGCTGCCGTCCTTGCTGGTCTGCATGGCCGCGATGGTCGTCAGGCCGAACACCACCAGCTGGTGCTCGTCACCCCTCATTTTCACGAACTCGCGCAGGCCCACCACCCCGCCTTCGCCGGGCACGTTGTACACGGCGGCGTTCGGGGCGAGTCTGGTCACGTCGAGGGTTTTGGCGAGGTTGCGGGCGAGGGTGTCGTACCCGCCGCCGGTTGTGGCGGGCGCCAGGATGCGGTACGTGGACTGGGCGGACGCGGTGGCGGTCAGGGTCAGCAGGGCGGTCAGCAGCAGGTTCTTCATGGGCATACCTCGGTCAGGGAAGGAGACGACGAGAGATTGAGGGGGGCAGGGGGTCATCCCTGCCCCGTGGCTGGCTTACTTGCGGTAGGCGCCCAGCAGGATGGCCGCCTTCCCGAGCGGGGCGAGTGTCGCCTGCACGCGGGTCAGGGGCATGCCGTGCTCGCTGTCGAACGCCAGCACGAACCGGTACCCGCCCAGCCGTCCGCCCAGCGGCCAGCTCTGCACGTTCCGCGGCACGAAACCCAGCGCCCGCAGGTCCCCCATCACAGTGCCCAGGCGCGCGTCGCCGGGCTGCGTGTCCAGCATCACCAGCACGCGGTTCGGCCGGCGCTCCGGGAACGCCTGGTCGGCCTTCTGCACCGCCCAGAAGCTCGTGGCGTTGTGCTTGTCGTCCTGGATGTCCGCCGCCAGCACGCTCAGCCCGTACACGGTCGCGGCGGCGGGCGCGCTGATCGCCGCACTCGTCCCGTCCCCCTTCGAGACCGCCTCCGCGGCGGCGGCGGTGCTGGCGACCTCCTGGCGGGTCACGTTCGGGTAGTTCGCCGCGAGGTACCCGGCACTCTGCTTGAACGGCTGCGGGTGGCTGATGATCGTCCGGATGTCACTCGCGTTCGTGCCGGGCTTGACCAGCAGGGTGTTGCTGATCGGCAGGGTGAGTTCCCCGATGATCCGCCAGCCCGGGTCGCCCTTGGCCAGCAGGCCGCTCGTCTCGGCGACGAACGCGCCGCTGCTGTTCTCGTTGGGGATCAGGCCGTACGGGGTCTCCCCTGCGACGACCGCCTGCCCGACGGCCGTGATGGTGGGGTAGACAGTGCCGACGGTGAGGTCGTGCGCGGCGGCGTACTGGGTGGCGGCCTGGTCGCTGTAGGTGCCCTTGGGGCCGAGGAAGGCGAGGCTCGCGGCGGACGCGGTGACGGACAGGGCGAGGGCCAGAGTCAAGAATTTACGCATGGTGGAACTCCTGAAGGGAAATGAGGGGTGAAGGTGGAGGGCTTGAGGTCCGCTGGTTCTCTTATGGCCTTACAGGCGGCTGAGGGCGATGCGGCTGCTCTCGGCGAGGCGAGCGACGCTCTCGCTGAGGGTCGTCAGCTCGTCCCGGCCGGTGATGGGGATGGGCGTGTCGAGTTCGCCTTCACTCACGGCCTGCGCGGCCTGGGTCAGCTGCTGAATGCGGGTGATGAGGCGCCGGGCGACCAGACTGGCCGCCACCGTCGCGGCGAGTAGGACCACCCCCAGCAGCACGATCGACTGCACCAGGCTCGCCCGGACGCCGCGCTGGATGACCGCCTCGTCCAGCGCGAGGACCGTCACGCCCGCCCCGCCGGTGATGGGGGTGGCGGTCAGGGTCACGCCGCGCCCGGGCAGGGTGCGGGTCAGGGGCCGGTCCGCCTTCAGCGCGGCGCGGGCGAGGGCCTGGACGTCGGGGGCGAGGGTGCCGGTCTTCGCCTGCCAGCGGGTCACGATGTTCTCCTCCGCCGCGCCTGTTCCCGCACCTGAGGAGCGGTCGTAGGCGACGACCACCTGGCCGGTGCGGTCGGTGACGGCAACGTCCGTGACGGGCAGCGTCCCGGCGCGCAGGAGGTCCTCGGCGCGGACCTGCACGCCGGCACGCAGTTCGGGGCTGGTGAGGTCCTGGCCGCTCTGCTCGCCCAGGTCGAGGATGCGGTCACTGAATGCCTGCGCCGTCTGCGTGCCGCCCTGCAGCAGCAGCGCACGGTGCTGTGGGGCCTGCGTGAGGAGGGTACTGCCCGCCCAGGTCACGCCGACGGCCGTGGCCGGGAGGAGGGTCAGGGCGAGGAGGAACGTGCCGATCGAGCGGCGCGGCGCCGGACGCGCCGGGTCAAGGGTGGAGAGGGTGGGGCTGGCAGTCGTCATGGGGGACCTCAGAGGGCGTATGTGGCGCGCAGGGGTGAGAGCTGGGCGTGCAGGGCTGCGCGGCGGGCAGGGCTGGCCAGACGCTCAAGGGCATCCAGGAACGCGCGGCCACTCGCGGTGGGAATCTGCTCCGGTGCCGCGCCGACCTGCGAGGCGGCGTCACGCAGCAGGAAGAGGCAGGCGGGCCCGAGGACCTTCGTGGCGGCCGCACGGACGTCCGTCCAGAACGCGGCGGGCAGCAGGGGCGGCAGGTACGTGAGGTGCCCGCGCGCCGCGTGCTCCGCCAGGACGTTGGGGACCTGCTCCAGCGGCAGGGCGACGTGCGCGGCAATCGCGGTGATGTCGCGCTGGCCGTCCACGGCGGTCAGGACGCGCCAGGCGTCGGCGCCGAGGGTGAGGTCCTGCAGGTCGGCGATCAGGGCGGGCACCCACTCGGGCGTGGGCCGCAGGGGCGTGGCCCGGCCGAGCAGGTCCGCTTCGAGCTCCGCGTCACTCACGCTGTTGGGTGAGGCAGCCACGTGCGGCGCCTGCTCAGCCGCCTGGTGGTCCAGGGCGACGGCGGCGGTGAGCAGCACCTGCGTGAGGGGGCGGGTGATGGTCACCGGGGTCATGGGGGGATCGGCGAACACCTCGAAGGTGCCGGGCGGGAGCTGAAAGAGGGCGGGGAGGGCCGCTTCGCCCACCTGTCCGGCGTACGCGGCGTGGGTCAGGCGGCCCGCGTGGAGGTGCAAGGTCCCGGGCCCGGTGGGGGTGTGGACGTGCAGGTGCCCGGTGCGGCCCTCGGCGTGCAGGAGTTGCAGGGTGTGGGTGAGGCTGTCGCCGTGAACGGTGCCACTGAGGAGGATGAGACGGGTGGACATGAGCGGCTCTTTGCGGATCGGGATTCACTGCCTGTCTGGGGGCGGCGGGTGGAGCGTGCCTGCCCGAGCGGTGACGGTGTGTGCGCAGGCGCTCACGTGTCAAGGGGGGCGGGTCGCAGTCCCCGTCCAGGGTCTTCTGCGCAAGACTTTTTGAGCGGTGGGAGCGGCATGGATGGGAATGCCCGCAGGTCGCGAGCAGGAACTCAGCGCAACGGCGCGCGTGCTCACTTGCTGAGCGGCGCTGGAGGGAGAGCTTTCCGGGCACGTGCGTCTGCCCAGGGAGCACGAGTGGTCTACCGTGGTCCCATGAGCCTGTATCAACCCGACGTCGTGACCCTCTGGGCGCTGCGCACCGACGCGCCGGAGACGGTTGCGGCCCTCTTCACGACGCCGTACACCGAGGACGGCGACGCGACACCCTCAGCGTTCATGGACGCGTACCGTCTGCCGGGGTACGACGAGGAATACGGAGCTACACCTGGGCGGCACCGCCGAGGCCCTCATTGACGCAGCCGCGAGCACGTGGCGGACGCTGGATGAGCAGGCCCTCCCCCGACGACCGGCGGGGGCGTGGAACGGCCTCTACCTGCTGAGCGGCCACGCGGGGGACGAGTGGACGGCACCGGAGCGCCGCCCCCTCATGCCCCACGGGGACGTCCAGATTGGTGAGGCAGTGTTCCGGTTGGTGGACTCGTTCCATGTGCTCGTCCGCCCGTAAACCTTTCGGGAGGTCGAGACGACGTTTGAGGTCGCCAGGTCCTTCCGCCCGTCGGCGGCCTGATCGTGCCCGATGATCACGGCTGCAGGAACATCAGCGCGGTGGCCTAGTCGCAGAAGGGAGACGTGACGCTGATGAATTGACCACTGGTATCCGCGTTGTCCATTCGGTCGGGAAACACGAGGCCCAACTCACCGAACAACATCAGCCCATCGTAGAGCTGATACGGTCCCAACGACCGGATGAGTGGCGCGGCCGCCGGGAGCCAGGATCCATCCGCGATGATCGGCACGCCCCCCAGATGGACGGTTTTCGCTCCGAGGAGGGTGCAGGTTATGCCGAACACGAGGTCGTGCTCGTCGACATCCACGGCAGCAAGATCACCGTACTCGACCCACTTGATGCTCGCCCCGAGCGAGACGATGCTCGTCGGCGCGGTCGCGAGCCCCTCGTTCACGTCCTTGAGATGCATGCCCAGCCGAATCGGCAGAAGCCCCACCTGGGGCACGAGCCGGAACGGTGTGTGGGGCATCAGAGCCCTGCGGCAATCTGAACAAGATTCAGCATCCTGTGCACGGCCCGACATCATTACTGCGACTGGACGCGGGGGTGGACGTGCTCGGCGTGGGGGGCTGGGGTGGTCATGCAGCCAGTGTTGCAGAACGGACCACCATAGGTGGTTCATGTGGGCGGCGGTTCCGGATCGCTTTGAGGTGACTCCGGATTTCTTACCCCGCCAGAGGCTCGTCCTGGAACCGCGGTATCACATGGAAGTGCGCGTGCATGACGTGCTGACCGCCGACTTTACCCACGTTCCATCCGGCGTTGTACCCGTCCAGGGCGAGCGTGGCGTCCAGGTGCACCCTGGCTTGGAGGAGCAGGTCCTGCGTGGCCGCCCACTTCTGAGGCGTGAGGTCAAACACGGTCGGGCGGTGCGCTTTCGAGACGATGACGCCCGCACTCTCCAGGGCACCTGTCTCGCTGGGTTTGCTGCTCAGCAGGCAGAGGTCGTTTTCCAGGCCGAACGCGCCGCGACTGAGTTCCGGCGCGTTGCAGTAAGGGCAGGGGAGCTCCGCGGGCATACCGGGAGGATACGGGCCATGCCGACGTTGCCTTGTGGCCGTTCGGAGCCAAGCGGACAGAGGCGCGGTTGGTCCCAACGCGTGCGCCCGCTACACGACCGGGCACACAAGTGGCGGAGCAGGTGAATCTCGTGGGCCTCATGGGGCAGCAGTAGTGGGATATGTGGGCGCCTGCCGGGCCCGACTGAGGCCCCGGGACGGGCCGCTGAACCTGGACCGGTCCGTCCGCATTGGCCTGGGCACACGACCCGCATCCGGAGCGAGCACTGCCGGAAGATGTCCTGTGGTACTGGCCGTCCGAACGAGCCGACTGAATTCGGCCGGTCTTTAGGGCACGCCATCACCGCGCAGCGCCTGAAGGCGACTTCCGTGGCCAGTCCACGTCTGCCCGCAAGGCTGCCTTGAAGTCACCCGGTGATCTGCCGCGTTCCGCCGGGGTGATGGCTCACGACACGACCCGAACTTGGCCTGATTGGAAGCCTGTCACCAGACGGCGAGCACAGGTGTGGGGCTTGATGCGGTGCATGGAGGTAGCGCCCCCTGAGTCCCCAACCGGTTGAGGAAGGCAACGGCTTCCACTGCGACCTCCGGACCCCGCTGCTGCAGGGTCGACACGGTCACCACCACGCGGCCAGCCGCCCGGTGGTCCAGGTGACGGAGATGAAAGCAGAGCCCCAGCGGGGCTGACACCATGAAGCTGGTCAGCACGCCCGCTTTCGCCACCGCGTCCCGCGAGCTCAGAATGCGCCCCAGGTGAAGCCAGACCTCATGATCTGCGGCGCCCACAAGCGGGCGCCGCGAGGGCACGTCCCGGTATTGCGGCTTCGGTGCGTCTGGAGATGCGCGTCTCGGACGAGCGCTGAAATACCGCATGATTGCTCCCTTCCCCACTGCCACATCACGTTGAGCGCTGCCGGCCCCTCCCACCGACAGCCAGGCGGCCTGCGGGGCGACTCCACTCAGCCCTCTGCCCTATGTCCTGACATCCACGCGTCGGTCAGCACCCCGACAAGCTCGAGCAGACCGTGATATGTGGCCGCCTTGGTGTAGTACGCCGTTGCGGCCAGCGTGGCGCAGTGCTCCCGGTCTTGCGGGGCGCTCGACACGCTGTGCACCACGACCGGCACGGACGTCAGGCACGGCTCCGCCTTCAGACGCGCGAGGAGTTCAAAGCCCGTCAGGCGCGGCAGGTTCAGGTCGAGGATGATCAACGCGGGCAAGGGCACCTGCCCCTGACGAACGGCGTCCAGGAAGCCCATCACCTCCTCGCCCTCTAAGATGGCCTGCACGGGCGTACCGGGTGCGACCTCCTGGAAGGCGAGGTCCAGGAGCATCACGTCACTCGCGCAGTCATCGATCACCAGCACGCTGGCACCATCCTTCACGCTTATCACTTCACCTCCCTGCACGTGTGCGGTTCACGCGCGCGCCGCTTCCTCTGCTCACGGAGCGCAGCGTCACCACCACGATCCCTGCGGACGCCGGAAGCCAGGGGCCCCTGTGCCCACCCAGAGCGCACACTGTGATCTGCCCCACGCCCCCGAGTGGGAAGGAGAAGAACCACTCGGGGCGCGCCCGTTGTCACGTCTTCACGCACGCGTGCCAGCCCGTCCTGAACTCGCCGCGCCTTACAGCGGCAGGTCGTACGTGTCGGCCGCGTTGAAGTTGTTGATGCAGGCCGTGTCGATGTTCTTGCAGATGGCCCACACTTTCGCGCCGAAGGTCTTAATGACGCCACTTGCGATAGGGCCCAGGAAGTTCGGGTTGTACGTCATGCTGCACTCAATCAGGGCTTCGTAGTTGCCGTCCCAGCGTCCTCCGCAGCCGGCGCCGCCCTGACCGCCGACGAAGGTCATGTTGGTGAACCGCTCGTGACGGCCCTTGACCTGCGTTTTGTAGTTCAGGCCGTAATCCCCCTGCCCGAACCGCGCCCGGTACCCCTGCTTGATGCTGAGGCTGTCGGTCGTGCTGAACCACTTGGTGTCTGAGGTCAGCCAGGTGTGGTCGTAGCGGATCTCGGCCTTGATGGCGAGGCTCGCTTTCCACTCGCTGAACAGCGTGAACGGGTTGTACGCGTCGCCGACGGACGCTTCCCCATTCAGTTCGCCGCCCACGGTGAAGCCCAGCGCGTTGGTGCTGCCGGTCGTGCTGATCGCGGTGTCGGTGTAGCTTACGCCGCAATTGTTGTCGAGCACGATGGTGGTCCCGCCGCACACCAACCACGATCCGTACCACTTGGCGGCTTTAAAGCTGGGCGTTCCGAACGTTTTCAGAGGGGTGCTGTATGTGTAATCCGTACATGGGGTGGTCGTGGAGCAGGTCGCCAGCGTCGTGACATACGACGGGTTGTTCAGCCGGACGAGTCCCTCATTGCCGTAGTACTTTCGCCCGACCCAGAGTTGCGCCGGGACTGCCAGCGCCTGGAGCAGGGTTGGCGTGTCCTCCTCTGCTGCGGTGTCGGTCGCGTGCCCCACCAGGAGGCCGCGCAGCCAGGACGCCCGACCGTCGGTCTCGGCGTTTGCGGTCTGCACGCTGCCCGCCTCCAGCAGCACGACCGACTGGCCGCCGTCCGTCCTGGGAATGGCTCGAATGAGGTAGCTGCCCGCCCCACCCCGGAAGTCGAAGGCGGCCATGGTCACGTCGCCGAACGTCCCCGGTTGAGTGGCGCCGCCCTCAATGAGCACGGGCACCCCCTGAGCCCGGGCGAGTTTCAGCACCGCGAGTTGATCCGGGTTGTTGGCCTGGAGGCGGGCGGCGTCGGCGTAGACGAGGTGCACGCCGCCCCGCGTCAGGGCCTGGCGCAGGTTCTGGGGTGTGGACACGGGTGTGGCGTCGAAGGCTGACGAGCGCTGCAACGTGCGGCCGTAGTCGCCGGAGAGGTCAGTCAGTGGCAGGACGTGCACCTTACCGGCCGGTTGGGACGCGCTCTGGTCCTCAGGCGCCTGCGCGGCGGGAGGCGTGGGGGCAGGGCTCAGCGATCCGCAGCCCGCCAGGGCCAGGGTCAGCAGGGTAAGGGGGGCCATCAGGGTCAGTCGGTGAATGGTCATGGTCGCGGTGCTCCCGGAAGGTCAGTAGAGAGGGAAGGGTGGGTCGGAGGTGCGGCAGGCCAGAACAAATCATCTGCTCGGGCCAGTCGTCTCAGGGGGCCCAGGGGGCCACGAAGTCAAACGTCGCGTCGACCCGGAAGGTGTAGTTGTTCTGCTCGGTGTTGAGCAGCAGGTTGCTGGAGTAATGCCGGACGTTGTAGTTGAGGTAGTTCACGGGGACGAGCCCCACGCCCACGTTGCCGATCAGCGGCGGCGTCAGGCAGAACGTGGCGTCATTGTTGAAGGCCTGGGTCGCGTCGTTCTTCCACAGGTACAGCTTGAAGTTCGTGTGCCGCAGGAAATACCCGGGGTAATTGACGGACTCGAAGGAGTAGCAGTTGGAGTCGGCCAGGCCGGTGCGCAGAACCCACGTGGCGTCCGCTTTTCTCGTGGCCGTGCTGGTGGAACTCACGGGCCGGATCACGCCAATGAAGTTCTCGTGGGCGATGTAGTTGTTGCTGACGGCGGGCGTGACGGCGCGCAGGGACACACGCTGATTCACGGCCACGGCCGCGGCATTCGAGGTACTGACGAGCGCCGCGAGAAGCAGCGCAGACCGCAGGGCGAGCGGGGACAGAATGGGCATGGAATGAACCTCCTGCGCGGCGCGCAGTGACGCGATGGGAACCGTGGAGGACGCGGGCGGTTGGCCGTTCGCGGTGGGCACTCAGATCTCGCCCGGATCTACGACGGCGGCTTCGACATCGTTGATGCAGTCCTGGGCGGTGTTGTACAGGAACGAAGAGCCTCGGCTGGCCGCGTCGTTCAGGGCATTGGCGTTGATGATGGCGTTGGCGGCGTTGGCTGCCTGGACCACGTCCATGACCTGTCCAGCCGCGCCGAGCTGTTCGTTCTTGTGGTCCAGCAGGCGGTTCAGGAGGGGCTGAATGATGCCGAAGAACATCAGGGGCGCGCCCAGGGCGCCGGCCGTCGGGATCCAGCCGCTCGTGGAGTTGAAGCCGTACCGGCCGATGACGTAGGTCACTGTGCCACTGGACGCCATGAGGACCACGCCGCCCACCGTTTTGGCCAGGAAGATGCGTTTGCGTTCCAGCGCCAGTACGCGGCGGCTGTTATACGTGAGGCATTCCCCGAAGCCGTCGAACAAGGACCGGTTGGCGTTGCTCAGGGCCGTCAGGATGTCCCGCTCGTAGCGCCGGCGGCAGTCGTCGGACGCTGCCACGCTACTCGCGCAGTAATTGCGCAGTTCATTGAACGAGGTGTTGTTGAGAAATCCCATTTTGGCATCAGCCGCAGACCGCAACACGAGCGTTTCGAATTCGTCGTCGAGGTACTGCGCGGTCAGCCGGAGGTCGCCGCTGGACTGGGTCCTGTCCGGGGCGGGGGTGGTTGCGGGCGCCTGGGGTCCGGCCACGTTGCAGGATGTCAGGATCAGGGCGGAGGATAGCAGGAGCGAAGCGGTGGGTCTCAGGACGGGGTGTGTCATGGGGACGTCCTTCTGCGGCGGTGGCCCGCAGGGGCCTGGGCCGGGCTGCACAGGGCCGGCACCAGGCGAACAGTGAGTTGTGGGAGGGGTGCGGGTATCTGGGGCCACACGCTGAAAGCGCGCGGCGTTCTCGGGGTAGGGGTCCTCCTTTGACCGTGCGCGGACTCCACGGCAGCCCGTCAGACTCGCGCCAGGCGGTCAGAATGCTGCGCTGATTGAACAGTGAGGTAGAGCGCTTTTCGGTGCCTGTACCGTACAGAGTGAGGTGGGAAATCCGAGGGAAATTTTTCTTCACGGGCCCTTCAGAAAAGTGTGTGTTCTGACTGCCGCGCAGCGCCTCCATCCCTTCCCATAGAGGCCTGGCGCGGTCCCAATCTGAGCGGGTGGCCTCCAGACCCAGCTCATCTGCTTCATCCGCTGCCTGTGAAAGGAGCCCCTCATGCCTGCACTGTTCCGCTCACTTGACCCCCTGCCCTCTCCACGGCTGCAGGACGTGCCGCGCACCCGTCTGCTGGCCGCCATCCACGCCGCCCGCGACGCGAACGTCGTGGTGCTGCACGGCGGCGCCGGGTTCGGCAAGACGACCCTCCTCGCGCAGTGGGCGCAAGCCGAGGCGCAGCGGGAGGCCTTCAGTGCCCTGGCGGCCCTGAGCCTGACCGACGAGCAGGCCGACGCCACCGGGTTCATACGGGCCCTTCTGAAGGCCGTTCAGGACGCCGAAGCCCACGTCTCTCTGGACGCCGCGCGGGGCGCGCTGGCCCAGCAGTCCCCGCTCCGGGCGGCGGGCCTGCTCGCGGAGACCCTCAACGACTTGCCCGGCAGCCTGCTGCTCCTGCTTGACGGCGCGCAGCACCTCAGCACACCCGCTCAGCAGTGCCTGGAGCGGTTCATTCAGGTGCTGGCCGAAGGGCATCAGGTGGGCCTGAGCGTGTACGACCCGTCCGCGGTGCCGTTCCTCACCGCGCTCACGGCGCGGGGGGCCGTGATGGCGTTCGGTCCGTCCGAGCTGGCGTTCACGGAGGAGGAGACGCGGCGCGCGCTGCCGTGGCTCGCCCCGGGCGAACCGCTCCCCCTGCCGCACGATGAGCTGGAGGGCTGGCCCATCGCGGTCGGCCTGCTGCGGTCCGGCCCGGCCACCGCCGGGTCGCTGGACGCACTGGCCCGCTGGGCCCTGGACCGGCTGCCGCCAGACGTCCGGGTCACCGTGCAGGACATGAGCGTCTGGAGCGAATGGGGCGAAGCCGAAGCGCGCGAGCTGGATGTGCCGCCGGTCGCCACGTGGCTGGAGGACGTCACCCGGGCGGGGTTGCCGGTCGCTGTCCAGCAGGACGGTCAGGCGAGGCCTCACGGGCTGCTGCGGCGGCAACTCAAGGCCGAACTCGCGCTGCGCCCCGAGCGGGCCGCGCGGTGCTGGCAGCGGGCAGCGGCCACGTACGAGCGGCAGGGACAGCTGCTCGAGGCTCTACGGGCCGCGCAGGCGGGCGGCGCGGCTGGAGAGGCCCTGAGGCTCGCGGAGCGTGTGACGGCGCAGCACTGGCCCCGCCGGGAGTTCTGGCTGGCCCGCGAGATCCTGGAAGGCTTCGCCGTACATACCTTGCCGGTCCTCCTCCAGCAGCGCCTCGCGGTCGCGCAGCTCGAGACGGGGCGCGCAGCGCAGGGGGCCGCGCTCCTCCAAGCGTTGTCGGAGGCCACAGACCTCGCGGCGTGCTCGTGGCTGGCGCTCGCCGAGCACGCGTGGCGCCAGGGAGACATGACGGTCTTGCGGACGTACCTGGACGCCGCGGCGCGGGTCGCCAGCACGGCCGCAGAGCAGGTGCAGCTCGAACGGTTTGAAGTGCGGGCGCTGATCCGCCTGGGCCGATTCGACGTGGCGCTGCCCCGGGTGGAGGCGCTGGTGCAGCGGGCCGAGGCGCTGGGTGAACCCTACGAACTCGGGGCGTGCCTCTCCCTGCGCGGCATCGTGCTGTTCAGCCTGGGCCGCACGGCGGACGGCGTGCGCGCCCTGCAGCAGGAACTGGCCTTCTACGACATACAGCACACGCCGTACAGCGGGATTCCCGCGCGCATGAACCTGGCCCTGTGCTTCGCCTTTCAAGGGCAGTTCGATGACGCGCTGCGTGAAGCGCGGCGGGCGGCGCAGGACGCCCACGCGTCCTTCAGCCGCAGCGCGGCACGCACCTGGATCACCCTGATTCTCGTGCACCTGATGCGCCGGGAGTACGCGGCCGCCCACGACGAAGTGCAGCGCGCGCTGGGCAGCCTCGACCTGCGCACGCTCGCCCCGCAGGAGCGCACGGACCTGTGGGTGCACGCCCTGGAATGCGCGGCGCGCACAGGAGATGCGGCGCTGCGCGCGCAGGCTGAGCGGACCCTGGACGCCTGCCTGCTGGAGTTCCCGCAGGCCCGCGCGCCCCAGTGGGCGTTTGTGCACCGCGCTGTGGCCTTCACGCAGGCTCGACTGCACCTGCTGCGGCCGCCCGGGCAGGATGAGGCGACCTGGCGTGAACTGGCCGGAGCGCTCACGGAAATGCTCCGCCAGCCCATCCCGTACGGGCCGCCCGCGATGCATGAACTGCACGTGCGGCTGTTCCTGGCCGAAGCGCAGCGCCGGGCAGGGCTGCCCTGGGAGGAGAACGTCAAGGCGATGGGACCACTCGTGCCGCTGCCGCTGGTGACTGGCCTCCTGCGCACGACCGAACCGGACCTGCCGGGCGTGTTCAGCCACCTGCGGCAGGAGGCGTGGTGGCCCGCGCACCTCCCGGCGCCTGTGGCCGAACGGGCCCAGGGGCCTACCCGCCCACACCTGCGCGTCCGCTCCCTGGGCCGGGTCGAGGTCACGCTGGACGGCCAGGCCGTGCAGTTTCCATTCGCGAAGTGCGAGGAGCTGCTAATGTGGCTGGCGCTCCATGGCCCGAGCTCCCGCGCGCAGATCATCAACGCGCTCTGGGACGGCTCGAACAATCCCGCGCACGCCGAGTACTTCCGCCTGATCGTGCGGCGGTTGCGCACTGCCCTCACCCAGGCCGGCGCGGCCCACCTGAATCCGGTTCCTTATACGCATGGGCTCTACAGCCTCCATGAGGACCTGGACGTGTGGGTAGATGTGCGGGCCGCGCTGGAGGGGACAGGTTCCGAAGAGCAGGGACGTGACGCCGCCCTCGCCGGGGTCTTTTTGCCCAGGCACGCGTCAGAGTGGGTGCAGGCCGTCCGGGCCCGACTCGTGGACGCCGCGCTCTCCTCGCTGCACCAGCAGGCAGAGGAGGTAGAGAGCCACGCCCCGGACCGCGCGCGGCAGCTGTATCAGCGGATGCTGGTCTTCGACCCCCTCTCGGAGGCGGCGCACGCGGGCGTCCTGCGGTGCTGCGAGGCGCTGGGCGACCAGGTGGGGATGCAGGCGGCGCTCCGGGCGCGCAAGCGGGCGCTGTTCAGCTCAGCGGCAAACGGTCTCTCCTGAAGCGCTCAGCTGCTCGAGTCACCCGAGCAGGTTCATGCTTCACGTGCGTCAATTGAAACCAGCAAGCCGTCCTGGCACGCTGTACTGCTGGTGGTCACGTCACCGTACGGGGAGGCCGATCCAAGGGCGCTCTCCGATGGTCGATGAGCCCAGGGCACACCTGAGCCTATGGGAGGGCACGGTGCCCACGAACACTGTCGTGCCCGGTAGGTCAGGAAGGCGTGCTGTCGGGCGACCGGCCATACCCCACAGGCTCGCGCGAGCATTCACCGGCCTTGACGCACGCTGTGCGGCCAGGGCAGATCAGCCCCAGGACGCAGAGGTACGAGCGACGTCAGGTGGACCGGGGCGGCGCCGGATCGACTGAGCCAGACTGCAAAATTACCTTCAGCACGCCCTGCACGGCCGCGGGGACGTCCCGGCTGGTGACGGCGCCGTACGAGCGGTGAACTGGCCAGGGCAGCGCCTGCACGCGTACACCAGCCGGCACCTCGGTCAGGGCCAGCGCGGGCAGCAGGGCAAACCCCAACTGTTTGGCCACCAGCGCCAGAATGGCCTGCTCCGTCGCCAGGCTCAGGGCCGGATGGAGTCGGACGCCCCGCTGGGCCAGGACGTCGGGAATCTGCCGGTCGTGGGCGCTGCCCAGATGAATGTACGGGCGGGACCAGACGTCCTCATCCTGCCAGCCGGCCGGCAGGACAAGCAGGTAGGGGTCGGCGCCCAGGACGTGCACGGCGAGATCCGGGCTGGGCCACACCTGGGTCAGGCCGATGTCGGCCTCACCACGCCGGACGGCGTCATACACGGCCGGGCGGTCCAGGTACGCGTCACTCACCTGAATCTGAACGCCCGGCAGTTGCGCCTGAATGAGGGGCAGGGCGCGCGGCACCAGGTGCCGGGCGAGGCTGGGAAAACTGGCGATGCGGACGATCCCACTCAGGGCCGCTTCCGCCCGGGTGGCGGCTTCGAAGGCGGCCAGCTGGACCAGGAGCTGCTCGGCCCGGGGCAGCAGGCGCTCGCCCGTACCGGTCAGCGTCATGCCGCGGCCGCCCCGGTGAAGGAGCGTCACGCCGAGATGCGTTTCCAGGTGACGTAGGGCGTGGCTGACGGCCGACTGCGTGAGATTCAGGTCCACCGCGGCGCTGCTCACGCGGCCCGTGCGGGCCGTCGCCACGAAGGCGCGCAGCTGCGTGAGGGTCAGGCCTTTCATGAATGAAATTCATAGCACGGGCGTGCGGTGCAGTTCGCGCATCACGCGGCCCGCCGCACGGCCTACCGTGACTGGTACCGATGTCACCCCACCACGAGGCCCCTATGACTGAACCCTGCTCCTGGTTCGACCGCACCGAGCAGCTCGCCCTGACCCTCACCCGCTGGCCAAGCGTGACGGCCACCCCCGATGAGGCGGCGTTCGGCCCGCGGTTGCGGGACCTGCTGGCCTCCTGGCCGTACTTTGAGGCGCACCCGGATCACCTGTGGCTCTCTCCCATTCCCGGTAGTGACGCCAGCAACGTCTGCGCCCTTGTGGCTGGAACCGACCCTGACACGGTCCTCCTGACCGGCCATTACGACACGGTGTCCACGGCGCCCTACGGGGCGTTGCAGCCACTCGCCACTGAGCCACACGCGTTGCTCGACGCGCTCCTTGCGCAGCTCGACCGGGATGACCTCACAGCCGCCGAGGTACTGGCCCGCGCGGACCTGCGCTCCGGTGACTTCCTGCCCGGGCGGGGCCTGCTGGACATGAAAGCTGGCCTCGCGGCCGGGTTGGCTGTCATGGAACGCTACGCCGCTCGCCCAGCCCACGACCGCCGCGGCCACCTGCTCCTCATCGCCTCACCTGACGAGGAGGCCACCTCCAGCGGGGCGCGCCACGCCGCGCAGGTCCTGCCCGGCCTCACCGCTGCGCGCGGGCTGCGCGTCCGCCTGGGCCTGAACCTGGACGCCACGAGCGCCGCCGGGGACGGGCAGGACGGCCGCGCCGTGTACCTGGGCAGCGTCGGAAAGCTGCTCATCACGGCCCTGATGGTCGGCCGCCCCACCCACGCCGGCTACCCTTTTGACGGCACCAGCGCCGCCCTGATGGCCGCGGAACTCCTCAGGCGTGCCGAGGGTCACCCGGACCTCGCCGACCACGCGCACGGCGCGGCGGCCCCGCCGCCCATCTGCCTGACGGTGCAGGACGACCGCACCCACTATGATGTGACCACGCCCGCCGCCGTGTGGTGCGCGTTCAACGTGCTGACGCACCGCCGCAGCCCGGCCGAGGTGCTGGCTCAATTTGAGACGCTGGCCCATCAGGCCGCGGACGCGGCCCGGCGCACCTTCAGTGACCGGGCGGCGAGGGCCAGCAGCCCCAGCGCCCCGGGTCTCGCCGTGCAGCGCACCCTCATCGTGACGGCCGCGGACCTGCGCGCGCACGCCACCGAGCGGGCGGGCGAAGCCCGCGTGCGGGCCCTGGAGGCCGCCACGCCACCCGGCCCGGACCCCCTCCAGGCCAGCCGGCGCCTCACCCACGGCCTCCTGACGCTCGCGGGTCTGGAAGGGCCCTTGATCGTGCTGGGCCTCGGCAGCCTCCACTACCCGCACGTGCATCTCGAGGACGCCCCGGGCGGCGCCGCCGTGCGCGCCTGGGTGGAAGATGAGTGTGCGGCGTTCGCCAGGCTGACCGGGCATGTGATCGGGATCCGGCCGTACTTCGCGGGGATTTCCGACGTCAGTTTCTTCGGCCAGGTCCCCTCCGCCGGTACGCAGGACGTGGTCGCCCGGCAGACCGTGCACCCGGCGCACGTGTCCCCGCCGCGGGAAGACGGCCTCAAGTTTCCGGTGCTGAACGTGGGGCCCTGGGGCCGTGACTACCACCAGAAGCTCGAACGGGTGCACCGCCCGTACGCTTTTGGCACCCTCCCCAGGCTGCTGTGTCACCTGAGCGTGACGGCGCGCCCCGCTGGACTCGCGTGAACGCCGGCCGGGAATGGCCCCGTCCGGCGCTTTAAGCCTCAGCAATGCGGTGGAAGGGGACGGTGGCTGGGAGGATGGACGTCATTCGCTTGAGCCAATTGAATCCGCTCTCTCGACCGGAACCTCCGACGGCGCTCTGGCACACATTCACGGTGGGCAGGGCGGTCACGGTCAGGTGGCGGGATCCTCAGATGCCCGACCGACATCAACGGGCCGCTCAGCGAACAGCGCGCTACTGGTGAGCGTGAGAGGCATAATCTCGGCAATTGGACCCTTCCAGCGGCTCAGCATGAACCATATCGAAGTGCTGCCAACCCTCGAAGCGAACGCCCGCCTAAACCTGATTGCCGTCGTGATGCGCCGCACGTCCAGCGCCGACGTAGAGACCCCCGCGGCCTACACCCTGCGCGCCAGTTCCTCCCGATTCCGTGTCGTGACCCCTGAGTGGCCGAGGTCAATGGACATCCCTGCCGCCTGTGCGCCCGTGACCTGCGTGCGGACGTGCGCGCTGCGGCGCCTCCTTCCAGCGTCATTTCCTCGTCGTGCCTTCAGAACCGGCGGACGGTCGGGAGTGGCTCGAGACCAAGGCTGGGGCCGACCCGGGGGGTGATGCGCGCGGCCCGGCACACCTTGCGCAGGTGTAACCCCACCGGGTGCCAGATGAACCCCGGTTCGTCGTCCGGGTGCAGCAGGGCTTCCTGCCAGCGGCGGCCGGCCCAGTCCGTCATGACCTGCACACCCGCCGCCCCATCCATAACGAACGCCCGGCCCGTCACGGAGTAGGTCTCGTCGCCGCCCTCGGTCAGGCGCGTGAAGTGCAGGCCTTCCGGCAGGCGGTCGACGATCATCCGCAGGCGCCGGGTCCCCTGGAGGGTCACCTGCTGGAATTCGCCGTACGGGTGCTCCTCGAAGCAGATGGGCACCGCGCCGATATTCAGGTTGTGCTCGACCACCTGGCGCACGCCGGGATGCCACTCCTCGTGTGGCGTGGGGACGTGCCGGTGCGTGATCCAGAACTCGGCGGCCGCCCGTTCGTAGAAGGTCTGCCCGGGCAGGGTCGTCAGCGTGGGTGAGAACGGCACGCCCAGCCGCAGCCAGGGGGTCAGCGTCCACGAGCCCGGCTGCCACTCCACGAACGCCAGAGTGGAGTGTGCAAGGTGTGGGAGGAAGGCGGTGGCTTCCTCCCCACCCCAGCGGTGCAGGTCGGCCTGGAGGGTGGTGAGGGTCGCCCAGCCGCGCGCCCTCAGGAGGCGCACCACCCGGGCGAAGACCCCGCGGGCGGTCCAGGGGTGAAGGGTCACGGCGTACTCGCGCCGCTGGCCCAGGAACGTCCAGTCCGTCCGGGCGATCAGCAGGGACCGGATCTGGTGCTGGTGCCGGGTGAGGTCGAGGCCCTGCTTGGCGGCCGTGCAGGCCAGGACCTGGGACGTGCGCTGCGCCAGCGTGAGGGCGTACGTGGCGTTCTGCCGGTGCCCCTTGAACGTGAACTGCGATTCAGCTGTGTGGGCGGTGAACACCAGGTCTCCCGGGGTGTCATCCGCCGCTGGGCTGAAGGTCCAGTCGTCCGCCACGGTCTTACCCCGGGAGGGGCACGGACGTCTGCGTGACGGTGGCGCGCGCGGTGAGCACGAGGTAGCCCTCGTCCAGCAGCCACTGCCGGCAGGTGTCCCAGATGCCCCCGGCTTTCAGGCCGCCGTGGTCCTGCTCCTGGAAGACCCAGATCACCTCGATCTCGTCACGCAGGTAACTGTCGGTGCGGTCCTGCAGCTGGTGCAGGGTCAGGGGGCTGAGCTGCGCCTCGACGGCGACGCGGGTGCCGTCGGTGAGGGTGATCACGGCGTCCGCGATGCGTCTGATGTTCGGGAAGCGCACCTCGTACTCGAGGGAGGCGACCTGCTTGCCGAAGTACTTCCGCAGGGCTTCTGCGGCCGCGCGTTTGAGCGCGAGGTGCTGCGGGCTTTCCTTTTCGCTCTCCGCTTCGAAGGGGCACTCGCTGGCTTCGCGTTTGTGGGCGAAGTACCACGCGCGGATGGCGCCCATGCGGGGCGTCATGGGTTTCCCGCAGAACTTGCACTGCCAGGTCTGGGCGAAGATGTCGTCGCGCGACTTCTTCTGGCGGAGGGTGGGCATGTCCAGTGGGACAGGGTCGTGGCCTTCCCGGATGTGGAGCGCGGAGATCACGGGGGCCTCAGCGGTGGCGGCCGAAGACGCCCGGTGTCTTCAGGGGGTGCTGGACGCCCCAGTACGCGTCCCACGTCGGGATGATGAACAGGGCGCAGATCCACGCCACGCCCATGACGTCCCCCGTGCTGGGGATGAACCAGCCGATCAGGAACGGGCTGAGGAGGCCAAGGAGCAGGGCGGCGCTGCCGCCCCGGGTGGAGCGGAGCCAGTGCACGTCCCGGCCCAGGCCGCGCCACGCCACCCAGGCGGCCACCACCAGGCCGATCAGGCGGGTGAGCATCCAGGTCTGAAGGCCGGGCGTCCAGGCGCCCGCGAGGGTGAGGTACGCGATAAACAGGCTGAACCAGAGGGCCGCGAGAACGACCATGGATCGGGAGCTGAACAGCAGGACACGGTCCAGGCGTTTGATTCTCCCCCGTTGGGTCTCTGGTGCCTCGTAGGTGGCGCACAAGCCGATGACCTCGGGAACGTAGCGCAGGGCGCTGAGGAGGGGCCGGGGCTGGGTTTCGCATTCGGCGAGCCAGTCCCGCGTGTAGTCGGCCCGGATGGGTTTGGGGAGGGGGAGGCAGAGCAGGGTCATCAGCCGGTCGAGGGTGGGGTTCGTGGGCATGTCGTCTCCTTGTCTCAGTTCAGGGCGAGGTGTCCGGGGAGTCGGGGGGCGTCTCGGAGTTCGGTTGCGGCGAGGGCGCGGCCGTCTTCTGTGAGCTGGTAGTAGCGACGTTTGCGGCGGCCTTCGGCGGCTTCGTCGATGTCTTCGAGGGCGCTGGTGAGGTAGCCGGCGCGCGTGAGGCGCTCGAGGGCGGGGTAGAGGGCGCCGTTGCTGACGTTGGCGGTGCGGGCGATTTCCAGGCCGTAGTGTTCGCGGTCTGGGTTGGCGTAGAGCACCTCCAGGATCCGGAGGATGGTCAGGGACATTCTGAATTTACCCATGGTCGTAGTATGACTACCCCCCATGGTCTTAGTCAAGAAGTGGGCAACTGAGTGAGCTGGTATGAACGCTCCACAGCCCACCGGACGAACCAGGCCGGCCTCAGCTGTTCACGCACCGACCCGCCGGGGGTCTAGGGTCATCAGCAGCGGCGGTAGTAGCCGCTCACGTACGTGCCGTTGCTGCGCCGGTACCCGTTCACCCAGCACATGCCACTCGTCGATGAGGCCGGCGCCGCACTCGGCGTCACCACCGGCGTCGGCGCGGTGAACGTCGGGGAGGCCGTCACCTTCGTCTGGAACGTGCCCTGGAAAGCAGGAGTTAAGGTCGCGCCGAGTTTCGCTTCCTGCAGGAACGCCACCGGACCGACCGTACCGTTCCAGTAGCTGCGCACGTCGTAATACCCAGGCAGGAGGTCCGCGAGGTCCAGGACGGGCGTTCCGCCTCCCGTGAAGACGATGAACACGTACCCGGGCGCGAGGGGCAGCTGGAGACCGGCGCGGTCTGCGCGGGCGGGCGTGGCGTACAGCGTGGGAATGGTCAGGCGGGTCAGGCCCGAGGCGGGGACCGTCACGCTGACCCGCTGCGTGGCCTTGCCCGTGGCGCTGACGATCATGGGGTACGTGCCGGGCTTCAGGGCCGCCGGGTCCCGCACGGGCTGGTCCCCATCAAGGATCACGAAGTAGCTCCCGGTGGGATTGTCGATCGTGAAAGCAGGAAGCGGAGCGGCGGCAGGGGTGACCGCCGCGGTGCCCGGCTGCAGGACCAGCAGAGCCTGCGCGTCACCCCGGGGCACGGCGCTGAGTGTCGTGGCGCCCGCTTCGATGTCGGTGCTGAGTCCGCCTTCCGGGCCGTCCCGCCAGGGGTTGGGCAGCAGCGCCGGGAAGGTGGTGAAGATCCGGCCCGCTACGGCGACGGCGTCGCCGGAGACGCGCACGCAGCTGGCCTGGGGGTACGCGGGCGGGCAGGCCTGCGCGAGCCCGCCGAGGCCCTGCGCGAGTTGCTGCGCCACAGTGGCCGGGGTGGCGCCCGCCAGGGCGGGCAGGGTGAGGGCGGCGAGGGTGAGCCAGGCGCGCAGGGTCATGGTTCAGCGTACGGGTCGTCACGTGAGGCTCGGGGCGCAGATGCATGCGCCACCCGGCGGGGGCACCGACACACCCACGCCGCGAGGGTCTTGTTCTGTTGTGTGCCTGCTTCTCTCGTTCGTGCCGGCGGAAGCGCCCCGCGTTCAGAGAATCGGGCGGAAAGCTCAGAGTTTTAGGCAAGGACCGCCGGGCCCCGCCTCCTACACTCGGTGCTATGGCTGGGGCCGGACTTCACGTCCAGGACACTGTCCCCCGCCCACGAAGGTCAACCCGTACGTCCTGCGCCACCACCACACCCGCACAGGAGAACCTATGATTCAAGACAAAGTAGTCATTATTACAGGCGCGTCCTCCGGCATCGGCGAAGCCACCGCGAGGCTCCTCGCCCGCCGCGGCGCGCGCGTCGTGCTGGGCGCCCGCCGCGAAGCGCAGTTACAGCACGTGACCCAGGAGATCACGCAGGCCGGCGGGCAGGCCACGTACCGCGTCACGGACGTCACCCGGCCCGAGGACAACGCCGCGCTCGTCGACCTGGCGAAAACAGCGTTCGGCGGTCTGGACGTTGTGTTCCTCAACGCCGGCATCATGCCCACCGCCCCACTCTCGGCCCTGAACACCGCCGAGTGGCAGCAGGCCGTCGACATCAACGTGATGGGTGTCCTGCACGGCATCGCGGCGGCCCTCCCCACGTTCACCGCGCAGCAACGTGGGCAGGTGATCGCCACGTCCTCCGTCGCCGGCCTCAAGAGTTACCCCGGTGCGGGCGTGTACGGTGGCACCAAGTGGTTCGTGCGCAACCTCATGGAAGTCCTGCGGCTGGAGTCCGCGCAGGAAGGCACGAACATCCGCACCGCCACGATCTACCCGGCGGCCATCAACACGGAACTGCTGGGCGGCATCACGCACGGCGCGTCCGCGCAGGCCATGGGCGCTCTGTACCGGCAGTACGGGATCTCACCGGACCGGATCGCGCAGGTGGTGGCCTTCGCCATCGACCAGCCTGAAGACACGAACGTCACGGAATTCACCGTGGGTCCCACCCCGCAACCCTGGTAAGCCACTCGCCCTTCCCATTGGAGGCCCCCATGAAGATTCACCCCGCTGGTTCCCGCCCCTCTACGTCTGGCCCCGCCGACTGGTTCACCGGTCGAGTCCGGATTGACCCGCAGTTCGACACCCACCCCGCCGGGCACGCGGCCGGCTCCGCTGTCACGTTCGAGCCCGGCGCGCGCACCAACTGGCACACCCACCCGGTCGGGCAGACCCTGATTGTGCTGTCCGGTCTGGGCCGGGTGCAGCGAGCGGGCGGTCCCATCGAGGAGATCCGGCCCGGTGACGTGGTCTGGTTCGAACCGGGCGAGCGGCACTGGCACGGCGCGGGTCCCACCACGGCCATGACGCACCTGGCCATTCAGGAAGCCCTGAACGGCGAAGTGGTCACGTGGCTCGAACCCGTCACAGACGAGCAGTACAACCCCCACTAACGGGCCCGGGCGACCGGCCCCAGCTCCGGCCCGTGTCTCAACAGGAGGTCGTCATGACCCGCACCACGCCATTCCGGCCCGTGGCTCCCGAGGCTACCACACCACGGCACACCGACCAGCCGCAGTGGCTGCCGATCTTCTCCCTGGCCTTCGTGGTGATGAACCTCATCACGTCTGAATTCCTGCCCGTGAGCCTCCTGACGCCCATCGCGCAGGACCTCGGCGTGACTGAAGGGGCCGCCGGGCAGATGATCTCTGCGACGTCCGTGGCCGCCGTGATCACCAGCCTGCTGACGGCCCCAGTGACGCGCCGGTTTGACCGCAAGGCGGTGCTCCTGGGCGCGTCGGTGGCCCTGATCCTCTCCAACGTGCTGGTCGCCCTCGCGCCCAACCTGGCGGTGATCATGCTGGCGCGGCTGCTCCTCGGCGTGGCGATGGGCAGCTTCTGGTCCCTGTCGAACGCCACCACCCTGCGCCTGACGCCCAAGCACCTCATCGCACGGGCGCTGGCCGTCACGTCTGGTGGCGTGGCGATCGCCAACGTGTTCGCCCCACCGATGGGCAGTCTCCTGGGTGAAACCCTGGGTTGGCGTGGCGTGTTCGGCGTGGCCGCCCTGCTCGGCGTGATTGGGCTGGGGTGGCAGTGGATCAGTCTGCCGCGCCTGTCGCCAGGGCGACCAGCCGAACTGCGCACGCTGTTTCGGTTGCTGGATCGCCCCCAGGTGCGGGTGGCGGTCGCGGCCCTGGTGCTGACGTTCGGGGGGTACATGCTGTTCTTCGCGTACCTGCGGCCCTTCCTGGAACAGGTGACCCACCTGACGGTCGCGCAGGTCTCTGGCGTCTTCCTTGCCCTCGGGGTGGCGGGCGTCGTCGGGACGGCCCTGTCCAGCCGCCTCCTGACCTGGAACCTACGCCGGGTCCACATCCTGGTGCCACTGGTCACGGGCGTGCTGGTGCTGGGCCTGCTGCTGGTCGGGGCGTCCGCTGTGTGGACCACGGTGGTGCTGGTGCTGCTCGGCCTGGTGAACAGCGTGTTGCCCGTGGCCTGGGGCACCTGGCTTGCCGTGGCGGTGCCGGATGAAGCGGAAAGTGCCGGCGGTCTCCAGATTGCGGCCATTCAACTGGGGATGACCCTGGGTGCGGTCCTCGGTGGCGTGATGTTCGACCGCAGCGGTTCAGGCGGGCTCCTCTTCAGCAGTGGCGCGGCCTTGATCATCGGCGCCGTGTTGATCGGGAGGGGATTGAATCATCGTTCGACGGCCCCAGCCGACGCCTGAACCATCGCGTCCAGGTGCAGCTCATCGGGCCAGAGAGCGTGAGGGAGAGAAGATGACACTGAACGGAAGACAGGCCGCGCGGTCTGCACTCCTCATGGCGGGATTGTTCTCGGCCTACAGCGAGGCGGCGGTGCGTGGGCACGGGAGGCAACAGGTGCAGGTCAGGATCGGGCAGACCACCTTCACCGCCACCCTGGACCGCAGCGCAGCGGCGCAGGCCTTCACGGCGCGCCTGCCGCTCACGCTGAAGATGACCGACCTGCACCGCAACGAGAAGTTCGCCGACCTGACCTGGAGCCTTCCCGTAAAGGCGACAAAGCCCGGCACCGTTCGCAGCGGTGATCTCCTGTTGTACGGGTCGAAAACCGTGGTGCTGTTCTACGAGACGTTTCCCACGGCGTACAGTTATACGAGGCTCGGGCGGATCGATGACCCGCAGGGGTTGGCGCAGGCGTTGGGTCCTGGGAACGTCACCGTCACGTTCTCCGTGGAGTAGGAGGATCACTGTGATGGGCATGGGCGTGTGGCGCGAATGACTGGGGTTTCAGACCTTGCCGCGGGTGGGCTGGCGCGCCTCGCGGAACTGATCCAGCGGCACACGCCGTATGAGGGGGAGTGTGCGCTGCGGGTGCCTGGGGTGTCGGTGGCCCGGACGGTACGTCCGCACAAGGCCCTCGCGCACAGCGTGCAGAAGCCGGCGCTGTGCCTGGTCGCGCAGGGCAACAAGGCGGTGCACATTGGCGCCGAGCAGTACGCGTACGATCCGCAGCGGATGATGGTGTACGCCGTGCACGTGCCGGTTGCGTTTCAGGTGACGCGGGCCAGTGTGGAGGAACCGTTTCTGACGTTCAAGCTGGAACTTGACCCGGAACGCATTGCCGAACTGGCCCTGAAGCTGTACCCGCACGGGCTGCCCCGGCGGCCGGAGGGGCGGGGCGTACAGGTGACTGAGGCGGACCCGGCGATCCTGAATGCGGCCATTCGCGTGCTGGAGACGGTCGATCAGGAACGTGAGGCGACGTGGATCGGGCCGTTGATCGTGGACGAAATGGTGATGCGCCTGCTGCTCGGCCCGGTTGGTCCGATGGTGGCGCAGATGGGTCAGGTGGAGTCGAGTACGCAGCGGATAGAGCGGGCCATCGGGTGGATTCAGGCGCATTTTGAGGGGCCGCTCAACGTGGAGGCTCTGGCCGAGTTGAGTCACATGGGCGTGTCGACCTTTCATGCGCATTTCAAGGCGGTGACGGGTCTGAGTCCGCTGCAGTTTCAGAAGAACCTGCGGTTGCAGGAGGCGCGGCGGTTGATGTACACCACGGGGTTGGATGTCGGGGCGGTGAGTCGGCAGGTGGGGTATGCCAGCGCGTCGCAGTTCACGCGGGAGTACACGCGGCTGTTCAGCAGTACGCCCCGTCAGGATATGACTGAGCTGCGGCTGGGTGGTGCTGAGGGCCGCTGAGCGGACGGGGTTGTGGGGGTGGGTGGGGCCGGTCGGTGCGCCTGATGATGTGGACTGAGTTCAGTTTTTGAACGATCCATTGACTTTTTTGAACGATAAAATTACTGTGATCGTACAAGCTCAACGATCAACCCGGAGGTAACTGTGCCCCGAGCCACCATGCGCGATGTCGCCGACCATGCCGGCGTCTCCCACCAAACCGTGTCCAACGTGCTCAACGGACACCCCTCCATCCGCCCCGAAATGCGCGCCCGCGTCCTGAGTGCCATCAACGCCCTCAACTACCAGCCCAACCAGAACGCCCAGGCCCTCCGGCAAGCCCGCATCACCACCCTCTGCTGCACCTTCTTCGGCCACAACGCCGAAGACATCCATGACCCGTACCGCAACCTGATCCAGTCCGCCTTCGTGGCGGAAGCCAACGCCAGCCGTTACAGCATGACCACCGCGTTCCTCGACGAAGGCCAACCCGAGAGCCTCGCCCGCTTCCAGAAACGCTACCTCCAAGGCCAGTTCGGCGGCACCGTCATCGTGGGCACCACCCTCCCCGCCGATGACCTCACCGCCATCCGCGCCCTCGGCGTCCACACCGTCCTGTTCGACCACCAGATCGAAGGGCACGACGCGCCGACCGTCCAGGCCGACTACGCCGGCGGTATGGCCGCCATGGTGCGCCACCACGCCGCGCAGGGCCGCACCCACCTCGCCCTCCTCATCCCCGCCGGTGACCCCGGCAGCAGCGCCCAGGCCCGCCTGCACGGCTTCCAGAACGAGGCGCGCCGCCTGAACCTAGACACGCAGGTGATGCCGTGCACGTGGTCCTTCGAATCCGGTCGCGACGCCATGCACGCCCTCTGGACCAGTGGCGCCCGCCCGGACGCCGTCCTCGCTGCCAGTGACCGCATCGCCGCTGGCGCGCTGCGCGCCGCACACACGCTGGGCCTGCAGGTCCCGTCAGAAGTGGCCATCAGCGGCTTCGACGATTTTGACTTCGCGCGCTTCACGACCCCCACGCTGACCACCCTCCAGGTGCCGCACGGCGAGATGGCCCGGCAGGCGGTGCGGCACCTCGTGGCCCTCGTCGAGCAGCGGCCCCTGCCCCCCACGCCAACCTACCCCGTTCCGCTGCTCGTGCGCGAATCGGCCTGACCGCGCAAGCCCGCTGCCCAGCTGCCCCGGCGCGCTGGAGACACCCAGGAGGTTCTCATGACAACTCAGACTGAGTCCACGCCCCTGCGCGCCACGGCGCCTCCCCGCCGCGCCCCCCCGCAGGCGCTGGTCGGCTACCTGTTCATCCTGCCGGCGATGGTGGGGTTCCTGGTCTTTTACCTCTACCCCGCACTCCGGGGCGTGCAGATCAGCTTCACGGACTGGAACCTCCTGAGCGCGCCCAAAAGCGTTGGGCTGGCCAACTACGCGGAAGTCATTCACGACCCGAAGTTCTGGTCGGCGCTGGGCATCACCGTCCAGTACGTGCTGTGGAACATTCCCCTGCAGACGGTGCTGGCACTCGCGCTCGCCGTGGCGATGGACCGCCTGGTCAAGAGCATGTTCATCAAGGGCCTGCTGATCCTGCCCTACCTGCTCTCCAGCGTCGTGGTCGCCATGGTGTTCCTGTGGCTGCTCGATCCCTTCCTGGGCATCGTGAATCAGTGGCTGGCCGCGACGCCGCTCGGGAAGCAGGCATTTTTCAGTTCGGCGGAGCAGGCGATTCCCACGATCGCGTTCGTGAACATCTGGAAGCACATGGGCTTCAACGCGCTGCTGTTCTACGCGGGCCTGCAGGCCATTCCGCGTACGGTGTACGAGGCGGCGGCCATTGACGGCGCGTCCGAGATGACCACCTTCCGCCGCATTACCCTGCCCCTGCTGCGCCCGGTGATGGTGTTCGTGCTCGTCACGTCGCTGATCGGCTCGTTCCAGATCTTCGATACCGTGGCCGTGACGACGCAGGGTGGCCCGGCGGACGCGACGCGGGTGCTGGTGTACTACATCTACCAGAACGCCTTCAGTTTCTTCCGGATGGGGTACGCGACGGCGATGAGCATGGTGCTGTTCGTCATCCTGGTCGTGTTCACGCTGTTGCAGATGCGCCTGTTGCGCGCCAACGAATCGGATCTCGAGTGAGGCGTCCCGTGCGCGCCAGGAGCCTGCCATGACCACGACCGCTGTCCGTCCCCGCCGTCCGTTTCCGCTTGGCCGACTGCTCGCGTGGCTGGGCCTGAGCCTGATCATCCTGATTTCGTTGTTCCCCATTTTTATCGTTCTAAAAACGGCCCTGACGAGCAACAAGGCCCTCTTCACCGAAGCCGCCGCGCTCTGGCCCAGCCAACCCACCCTCGTGAACTTCCAACGCGTCCTCGGGCTCCTCAGCACCGAACAGGCCCAGGCCGCCGGTGGCTCCGGCAGCGCGGTGAACTTCCTCAGCGCCCTCAAAAACAGCGTCCTGTTCACCGGCCTGATCGTCCTGGGCCAGACCTTCTTCTCCGCCCTGGCCGCCTACGCCTTCGCCCGACTCAAATTCCCCGGCCGGGACGCCATCTTCACCCTCTTCCTCATCGCCATGATGATCCCCGGCATCGTCCTGTTCATCCCCAACTTCATCACCGTCAAGAACCTCGGCGGCCTCAACACCCTCCCCGGCATGGTCGCCCCCTTCATCCTCATGACCCCCTTCGCGGTGTTCTTCCTCCGCCAATTCTTCCTCTCCCTACCCCGCGAGACCGAAGAAGCCGCCTTCCTCGACGGCGCCGGGCCCTTCACGATCTTCTGGCGCATCACCCTGCCCATGAGCCAGGGCCCCCTGGCCACCCTCGCCATCCTCACCACCATCGGCATGTGGAACGAGTTCTTCTGGCCCTTCCTCATCGCCAAAGACGAGAGCGCCTACACCCTCCCCGTCGCCCTCCAGGTCTTCAAATCCCAGACGCCCCAGGGCGTCCCGGACTGGACGGGCCTCATGGCCGGCACCTTCGTCACCGCCGTCCCCGTCTTCATCCTGCTGATCATCCTGGGCCGGCGCGTCGTGGAATCCCTCGCGTTCAGCGGCACCAAATAGAGCCCACCCGTGACCGGCCCCGCCCCACCCGCCCCGACCCCGCTCACCCCCCAACCCACCGCGCTCTCACCCGCCCCCGGAGGCACCCCATGAAACGACTGCTCACCCTGACCGCCGCGCTCGCCACCACCTTCGCCAGCACCGCCAGCGCCGCCACCACGCTCGAATACTGGTTATGGGACGCCAACCAGCAACCCGCGTACGCCCAGTGCGCCGCGAACTTCACCAAGAAAAACCCCGACATCACCATCAAAATCACCCAGAAAGGCTGGGGTGACTACTGGACGGGCCTCACCACCGGCTTCGTCAGCGGCACCGCCCCCGACGTTTTCACCAACCACCTCGCCTACTACCCCGAGTTCGCCAGCAACAACCAGCTCGTCGACCTCACCCCGTACATCAAACGGGACAAGGTCCCCACCACCATCTACTACAAGGGCCTCGCAGACCTCTGGGTCAAAGGCGGCAAACGCTACGGCCTGCCCAAAGACTTCGACACCGTCGGCATCTTCTACAACGCCGACCTGCTCGCCAAGGCCGGCATGAAACCCAGCGACCTCGCCAACCTCACCTGGAACCCCAAAGACGGCGGCACCTGGCAAAAGGCCATCGCGCGCCTCACCGTCGACAGCAAAGGCCAGAACGGCCTGAGCGCCAGCTTCAACAAAGGCCAGGTCAAACAGTACGGGTACCTCACCGGGTACGGCGCGGGCTTCAACGGTCAGACCGAATGGTCCTTCTACACCGCCCCCATGGGCTGGACGCACAACAACGGCCTGTTCGGCACCAAGTACAACTACGACGACCCCCGCTTCGCGCAGGCCATCCAGTGGCTCGCCGACCTGAACCTCAAGTACGGCCTGATCCCCAGCTTCAAGGACGTGCAGAGCAGCGGCGACGGTCTGTTCCGCTCCGGCCAGGCCGCCATGGTCATCAACGGCTCCTGGATGATCAGTGACTTCACGCAGAAACTCCCCTTCAAAGTCGGCATCGCGCCCCTCCCGAAAGGTCCGAACGGCAAGCGCATGAGCATGTTCAACGGCCTGTCCGACGCCATCTGGGTGGGCAGCAAGAACAAGGAAGCCGCGTGGCAGTGGGTGAAGTACCTCGCCTCCGCCGACTGCCAGAACGTGATTGGCCGCAGCGGCGTGGTGTTCCCCGCCATTCCGTCCGCCACAGCCCTCGCCGTAGCGACTGACAAGGCCCGCGGCGTGGACGTCAGCAGCTTCGTCAATCAGGCCAAAGCGCCCGGCGGAACCTTCTACTTCCCGATCACCGACAACGCCGCGCAGGTCAACGACATCATGACCAGCGCCCTCCAGCGCGTGTTCCTCGGGCAGGCCAAAGCCAGCGACGTCCTCCCCGCCGCGAACGCCAAGGTCAACGCCCTGTTCAAGTAACCCTACCGTCCGGGCGGCCGCGCACGCGGCCGCCCTCCGTCCTCGCCCCCCTCTCCCGCCGAGGCCCCACATGACCCCACCCAAGATCGCCCTGGTCGGTGCTGGCAGCACCGTGTTCGCCAAGAACCTCCTCGGGGACATCCTGAGCTTCCCCGAACTCGCCCACGCGGACATTCGGCTGTTCGACGTCGACGCCGAGCGCCTCGCTGTGACCGAACAGGTCGCCCACCGTGTCGCCCAGGCGGTCGGGGCGCACCCCACCGTCACCGCCACCCTCGACCGGCACCGCGCGCTGGACGGCGCGGACTTCGTCATTAACATGATCCAGGTGGGCGGCTACCGCCCCGCGACCGTTACGGACTTCGACGTCCCCACGCGGCACGGCCTGCGGCAGACCATCGCCGACACCCTCGGGATTGGCGGCATCATGCGCGCCCTGCGGACCGTACCCGTGCTGCTCGACATGAGCCGCGACATGGAGCGCCTGTGCCCGCAGACGCTGCACCTGAACTACGTCAACCCCATGGCCATGAACATCATGGGGCTCGCGCGGCAGAGCAGCATCCGCACCGTGGGCCTCTGCCACAGCGTGCAGCACACCGCGTCGGAACTCGCGCACGACCTGGGGCTCAGGGTCGAGGAGATCGACTTCCTGTGCGCCGGGATCAACCACATGGCGTTCTACCTGAAGTTCGAGCATCGGGGCGAGGACCTCTACCCCCGCCTGCAGGCCCTGGCCGCCTCCGGCCAGGTGCCCGCCACGAACCGCGTCCGGTACGAGATGCTGCGCCGCCTGGGGTACTTCGTCACGGAAAGCAGTGAGCACTTCGCCGAGTACGTTCCGTACTTCATCAAGCGCGGCCGGGACGACCTGATTGAGCGCTTCCAGGTGCCGCTCGACGAGTACCCCCGGCGCTGCGAGGCGCAGATCGGCGGGTGGGAGACCCTCCGGGCACAACTCCAGAACCCGGACGCACCGATCGACGTGCAGCGCAGCGTGGAGTACGGGTCGCTGATTATCCACTCCATGGTGACCGGACAGCCCCGCGTGGTGTACGGCAACGTCATGAACACTGGCGGGCTGATCGAGAACCTCCCACACGACTGCGCCGTCGAGGTGCCGTGCCTCGTGGACCGCCAGGGCGTGCAACCCACCCGCATCGGCCGCATTCCGCCGCAACTGGCGGCCCTGATGCAGACCAACATCAACGTCCAGACGCTCACCACCGAGGCGCTCGTCACCGGCCACCGGGAGCACATCTACCACGCCGCCATGCTCGACCCGCACGCTGCGGCGGAACTCGACCTCGATCAGATCTGGTCGCTGGTTGATGAGCTGCTGGACGCGCACGGCGAGTTCATTCCCGCCGAGTTGCGCCGCCTGCAAGCCGCCGACTGAGTCGTCCGCCCTCTCACGCTTTCTGGAGCTTCACCATGACCCACGCCCCGCTTCACTGGACCATACCCGCCTCACCCGACACCGTGCGTGTTCTCATCAACGGCTATCAATCGTGGAGTGAGGCCGAGCTGCGGCCCCTGACCGACACCCCCCCCCGCGCGCACTTCCAGTGGATGATTGACCAGGGTCAGGACCCCGCGTTCCCGCCCAGCGGCGAGGCAGGCGTCTGGCGATCGCACACCCTGATCGGCCTGCTGCGCCCGGACGGCAGCGGTTGGGTCGGCTGCCTGCTGGACGCCACGCGCACATTCGCGCACTGGGAAGCCCGGGTGGCCGGCGAGGCCGTGACGCTCACCTGCACCCTGGAAGGTCCGGACGCGCCCGTGGCGTTCGAGGAGACGACAGACGTGCAGGCGACCCTGGAGCGCCTGAGCGCGCAGCTCGGTGAGGCCATGCACGCGCGGACGCCGGCACCCCTGCGGGTGTGGTGCTCGTGGTACTCCTACTACCGCGACATCACCCTGGAGGCCATGCTGGACAATGCCCACCGCGCGTACGATCTGGGCCTGCCCTTCGATGTGTTCCAGCTCGACGACGGGTTTCAGGCGGACCTGGGGGACTGGCTTGAGCCGAGCGCCTGGTTTGGCGGGCACGCGAAGGACCTGCCCGCGCACCTGCACACCCTGGGGTACCGGGCGGGCCTGTGGCTCGCGCCGTTCCTGGTCGGCCCCCACTCGAAGTTGCGGGCCGCTCACCCGGAGTGGCTGCTCCAGGACGAGCAGGGTGAGCCGCTCCTGCTGGGCGACAACTGGGGCGGACCGTATCATGCGCTCGACACCACCCATCCCGAGGCGCTGGCGTGGCTGCAGGAGCTGGCCGCGACGTTCCGCGGGTACGGGTATGACTACCTGAAAGTGGACTTCCTGTACGCCGCCTCGCATCCCGGCCGCCGGCACGACCCGGCCGTCAGCCGCGCTGAGGCGTACCGGATGGGCCTGCAGGCCCTGAGGGACGGCCTGGGGGACGACGGGTTCCTGCTCGGGTGCGGCGCGCCCCTGGCCAGCAGTATTGGCATTGTGGACGCCATGCGCACCGGGCCGGACGTCACGCCCTTCTGGGATGACGAGGCCCGCCGGGTGCTGCTCGGCGATGGCGCGGTGCCCAGTGCCCGTAGCGCCCTGCACACGGCGCTCACCCGCTGGTACCAGCACACCTGGTACCAGCCGGACCCGGACGTGATGATCGCGCGGCGTGAACGCAGCCTGCTCAACGATCAGGAGCGGGGCGCGCTGGAGGGGCTGCTGGACGTTATCGGGGGCCTGCGGGCCAGCAGCGACCCGATTGAGCTGCTGGACGCCTCGGGCCTGGACCTGCTGCGCCGCAGCCTGACGCTGAGCACGCCGGACCGGCCCCGCTCCCTCACGCACAGTCACGGCGGCGCCGTCACGCATTTCACCCGCGGCACGTTCAACCTGCTGAACCACGCCGCTGACGGGCTGGCGCCGCACAGTTACCACGCGGCGCCCGTGCAGGACGAGGCCTTGCAATTGGCTCCTGCGGCACGGGACCGTCATGCATCACCGTGACGTCCTGAAGCCCGACGGGCGCGCCCTGACGCTGTATGGGGTGCGCCCCGTCCAGGTGACGTCCGAGATTCCGAGTCCCAGCGTGGACCCAGTGGACGCCCGGCCCGTGATGCGCTGGCATCCGCTGCGCGGCGAGTGGGTCATGTACGCCGCGCACCGCCTGGGCCGCACGTTCCTCCCCCCACCCGAGTACAACCCCCTGGCCCCCACGCGCGACCCCGCGCACCCCACCGAACTGCCGCGCGGCGAGTACGACATCGCCGTGTTCGACAACCGCTTCCCCAGCCTGACCCTCACCGCCCCCGATCCTGAACCCGGCCCGGCCGGGACGCGTGCCGGGGTGGGCAAGTGCGAGGTGGTGATGTTCAGCCAGGATGCCCACGGCCGCCTCGCCGACCTGAGTGAAACGCAGCTGGCGCTGCTGCTGGATGTCTGGGCCGACCGGACCACGCGCCTCGCCGGGACGGGCCAGATCCGCAGCGTGCTGGCGTTCGAGAACCGGGGCGTGGAGGTGGGCGTGACCCTACACCACCCGCACGGACAGATCTACGCGTTCGATCACGTGCCGCCCGTGCAGGCCCGGATGCTCACGACCGCGCAGGCGCACCACGCGGCCCATGGCCGGCCGTGGCTGGCGGACTTCGTGCAGGCAGAACAGGCGGCAGGAACGCGGGTGATCCGCGACGAGGGACTGGCCCTCAGTGTGGTGCCGCCCTTCGCACGGTTCCCGTACGAAACGTGGATGGTGCCCGCCCGACCGGCCGCGCTGCTCAGTGATCTCAGCGCGGAGGAGACACGTGCATTCGGGCGGGTCCTGCAAGACGCTCTGCGGCGCCTGGACGGCCTGTTCGGCGTGCCCATGCCGTACCTGCTGACCGTGCATCAGGCGCCCGTGGGGGCTGGCTCACACCCGGAGTTTCCGCTGCACATCGAGATTTATCCGTACCTGCGCGCACCGGGCCGACTGAAGTTCCTGGCGGGCACTGAACAGGGGGCCGGTGAGTTTGCGAACGACAAGTTCCCGGAAGCGGCGGCACAGGAGTTGCGGGCGGTCAGTGTTGCCCCCGGGGAACGCAACATCGAGCCAGGCAACTGACCTGAACACCAGTCAACTCACGGTGGACTCCTGCTCAGCCCCTGGGTCGTGACAGGGTTGCCACTGGTGAATCACAGCGCACCACAGTCGCCGTCGCGTGGATGGAAAACCAGTACGACTGCGTCCACGCAGTCCTTCAGAGTCGCGCCGATGTGGCCGTCACTGGGTGCTGATCAGCTCGCACACCGCCGGGTGGTCCGCGCCCCGTTCAAAGACAGGTCGAAGTTCGTACAGGATATCGGCCACTTCTCGCAGATTCCTCTAGTGAAGGGTGGGCATGTCCAGCGGGACTGGGTCGAGGCCCTCCCGGATGGGAGTGCGGAGATCACCTGGGGCTCCGCTGGGGCGCCTGATCAGTGGGGTGGTGCAGGGCGCGCAGGGTCATGGCTCAGCGTACGAGTCAGCCCGGGAGGCTCGGGGCGCAGATGCGGGCGACACCCGGTGGGAGCACGGGCGCTCCACTCACGTGGGCGACCTTCAGACCGCCCAACACGCCAACGTTCATGCAGCCTTCATAGGACCCGATGTGCACACACCCTGCGACCCGTCAGCGGGTACGCTGCCCCAGTCGGCCCAACTTCTCTTCTTCCTGCACTCGGGGGTTCACCCCAGGGGGTCCCATGACGCTGCCTCGACTTCTTCCCATTTCCCTCTCCCTCAGCCTCCTGCTCGGCGCCTGCAGTCAGACTCCCGCCCAGCCGACCCCAGCGCCCAGCGCCACCCAACCCGCGGTCTCCCCCGTGCAGAGCCGGACCAACGACGCCCTGCGCGCGTTCGCCCAGCAGCTCGCGCGGTCCATGACCGACCCGGCCGTCCGCACCCTGATCGCACAGGAAACCGCCCGGCAGTTCGACGGTGACACCGAAGCCCTCTACAGCACCCTGGCCCCCATGGCGGCCGGCCCCCAGTCCTTCGCGCAGGCCCTGAGTACCGGCGTCGGCGCCCAGAACCTGCGTGACCTCACGTCCCGCGTCCCCAACCTGCAGGTCGCGGTCCGGGGTGCCGCCTGGGACGCCGCCCGCACGGTGCCCTGGGTGGCCGTCGCTCAGGAGGGCGGAGACGAGTTCGCCCCCGTGACCGCCTACGACGCTCAGGGGAACGCCCATGTGCTCGACGGCCGGACCGCTCCAGATCGGCCGGTCGTGGTGGTGGGTGTCAACGAGCGCGTGGATGCCAGCGGGCAGGTCGTGCAGTCCGCGCCCGTCCCGGCGGCCACGCTGGCCGCGCAGGGCTGCTACCAGGTCAAACTCGTGCGCGTCGACCTGTACAACGACATGGAACCCTGGACCAAAGGCAAAGCGGAAATCTGGGTGGCGGTCAAGGGCTCCGGCATCGGCTGGCACGGCCAGCTCACCATGATCACTGAACCCGGCGATTACCTGGACGCCATCCAGGTGTTCGGCTGCACCGACAGTGACGTGCGGTTCTACTGGTACGAGAAGGACGGCACGAACCTCGACTTCGAAATCTCAGTCGACGGGTACGGCTTCGGCATCAAGATCGATGACAGCAACGATTTCCTGGGCAGCACCACGATGCGCAAGGCCCTGTTTGAAGGCACCACGGTGGACAAGGTGAACCTCGGGAACCTCTCCCAGTACACCCACTGACCCGCGCAGTGAGGGGGGTGGAACCGGACGCGCCCGCCCCCGCCTAGACGGTCCGTCGAACAAGGCCCGAGGGGGCCGCACACCAGAACGGGCTGACCCGCGCGTGCTTGGCGAGCGGGAGGGGTCAGGCTCTATCCCCTCGCCCACTTGATGGTTCGTCCCGTTGAGGACCCCATCATCGAAGAGAAGGCCCTAAACGATGAGGAACGTCACGCCCGCGCATCAGGGCGTGACGGTTTCTCTTGTTGTGCTCCCAGTGCTGGACCGGTGCATGCACGGGCGCATCGGTCAGCAGCCGTAACAGGGCCGGTCATCGCCCGGCACGGGCGTGTGCAGAAGGGCCAGGAGGTCCGCACGCGCCACCTGGCCGCCAGGAACGTGCCCGGCGACGTCCACGGGGGTGAGGCCCAGCAGCAGGGCCAGTTCGGGCACACTCAGGTGATCGCTGCCGTGCTGGGCGACCTGCCAGCGCACGGCGGGCCGCACCCCCTCAGGCAGGTGCGCCAGGAGGACGGTCACGCGGAGTCCGGTGACCGTGCGCCCGCGGGCAGGGTGTCATAGAAGATGGCGTTCGCCGCCTGCATGGCCGCCATGGCGCCGCCCGCCACGGCGAACGCGATCTGATTGCCGGTGGTGACGTCCCCGCAGGCGTACACGCCCGGCACGGTCGTCATCTGCTGCGCGTCCACCGTGATGCCCGCCGGCGTCACCACACAGCCCAGCGCCTGGGCCAGCTCCGCACGCAGGGCCCGGCCCCATGCGCGTACAGCACGTCCCGGTCCACCGCCAGCCCACTCGCGAAGGTCAGGGTCACGCCGCCCCCCGCCCCGCCGTCCACGCGGACCAGGGGTTCCTCGATCAGGGTCACGCCCTGCGCGCTCAGCACGGCCCGGTGCTCGGCCGTCAGGGCCGCCACGCCGTCCGTGCAGACCAACACGTCCCGGGTGATCTTCTGGTGGTACAGCACCCGCTGCACACCACTCAGGCCACTCAAGCCCGGCAGGTACACCGCAATCTGACCGCCCCGCAACTCCCAGCCGTAACAGTACGGGCAGTGGTGCACGCCCCGGCCCCACTGCTCGCGCAGGCCCGCGGGCGTCTCGGGCAGCACGTCCCGCACGCCCGTCGCCAGGATCACCTTCCTGGCCCGCACCTCCTGTCCGTCCGAGAGGACCGCCGTGAAGTGATCACCGTGCCCTGTCAGGGCGGTCACCTCCGCCTCGATCACCGGGAAGTTGTACGGGCGCAGGTCATCCCGCGCTTCAGCCAGGATCGCGGCCGGGCTCTGCCGGTCGTGGGCGAACACCCCGCCCGCGTGCGGGCTGGGCGCGTTCCGGCTCGGGCCGCTCGTGACGAGCACGCCCCGCTTCAGGCCGCGCGCGGTGTACAGCGCGGCACTGAGTCCCGCGAAGCCGACCCCGACGATCAGGACGTCCAGCAGCGCAGGAGCCGCGTGCACACCGGGCTCCTCGGGGGTCTCGGGGGAGGCGTGTGGGGTCTGGACGTTCAGGTGGGCGGTCAGCAGGGCGATCAGGTCCAGGTTCGCCTGGTCGTGCGGGGACATGCCGCGCAGCATCGCACACGCCGGATGGACGCGTCGCCGCACCTGAAGGCGCCCCGCCAACCTGATCGGGTGCCCCACCCAGACGGTCCAACGGGACACCCGAGCCGGGATCACTCAGCGCGGTGCGCCCAACACGATCGTGGCGCAGCCGGGCGCGTAGGCGGCGCGGCGCACCTCGACCGTCCATCCGGACTGCCGGAACACCGCGGCCTCCTGTTCAATCCGCGCGTCGGCCTGAACCAGATACGGTTCGTACGTGAGCAGCAGTTGGCCGGTCGTCACCATCCGCCAGTGCTTCACGTGATCCCGGATCGTGGGCCGCCGGTCCGGGAAAGCGTGCAGGACGGCGTATTCCAGTCGATCCAGGGTGTCCCTCTCTCGTCGGCTCAGGGCGGCGGAGCACCGACCATCCACGCCGGAGGCGTTGATGAACGCGTCGTATCGGGGCGCCTGGACCGCGGTATCCTCGGCGCCCTGGATACTCCAGGGCAGGGCCGCCCGCGCTTCCCGCATCAACAGGCGCGGAAAGGCGTGCTGTGCCTTATACGTGAAGCACTCAGGGACCGTTAAGGTCCGGGTGAAGGTCACCCAGTCCAGCTGGGACGCTGGCGTGTACTTGTTTCGGGTTACGGTGCCGCGCGGCGCACAGTGGTGCAGGGTCTCCCACCAGGCCTGAATGTCGTCCGGTCGGGCGTCTGGCCCGAGTGTTGGCAGCGGCATCGCCGGAGCGGCGCCATCGATCCGCAGGCCGGTCCCTCGGGCCCATGTCAGGGTGCGCGCCTGACGCAGTTGACGGTGCAGGGCGGCGCTGATGGTGTCCGGAAGCGGCAGCAGCGGCCAGGGGGTCGCCAGGTGCACGCGGCGGTCGACGAACACACCCGGGTGATTCACGAAGCGCGGCACGTACCGGTCCTCCCGGGCGAACAGCGTGGACTCTGCCGCCCCGGGACGTGCGTCTGCAGGCCCTTCGGGACGCGCCACGACAGCCCCACGGGTGAGAGAGGGGACAGGCACGCCTGCGTGGGCCGTGTCGCTGAGGAGGGCCACGGCCGCCTGCGCCCAGTCGAGGTCCACGGCGTTCCCGTAATGCGCGAGGGCCCGCTGGAGGGCGAGCGCGGCGTCCCTCGCGGCGAGGCGGGGCCGGTGCGGGTGCGCGCTGAGGGTGTTCCAGTCGGTGCCGTGGAGGGCCGCGATGACGTTCAGGGCGCGCTGCTGGCCGAGGGGATTGAGGTGATGGGCGGCGAGGTGGGCGCGCAGGGTGTGGGCAGCGGTCTTGGCGGGGTGGGTCATCGCGCAGTCCTTCCGGAGCGCCGGCGCGGCGGGTCCCCACGTTCCCGCCGCCGCGCTCCTGAAGGGAGGACCGGTCAGACGATCAAACCTGAACTTCACCGTGCATGTGCGGGGGGCGTAGGCGTTCAGGTGGCCACCCCCATGGTACTCCGTCCACAGCGGGATGGGGGTCACGGCCCGTGCCCCGAGCGGCACGGCCGGCAATGGACGCAACCACCGGAAAACGCGTGCCCCAGCACCTCTAGAATGCCACGCATGACCCCACCGCCTGCTGAACCCGTGAAAGCCATGGTGAGTTACGCCTGGGGTCCGCCCGAGCATCAACAGCGCGTCACAACCCTGGTGGATCACCTGATTCGCAACGGCATTGACGTCACGTTCGATCAATACGACCTGCGCGATGGCGACGATGTCAACCGGTTCATGGAGCAGGCGGCCGCTCAGGGGAACATTCAGAAAGTCATCGCCATCTGCGACCCGAAGTACGTTCAGAAGATGAATGACCGGGCGGGCGGCGTCGGCCAGGAAGGCATGCTAATGAGCCCACACGTCATCGACCAGTTGCGCGGGTCCGGCCAGCCCGAGGGGTTCCGTGAGCGCCGGTTCATCCCCGTGATTTTCACGTGCAGGCCTGGAACGCTCGTCGAAGATCCCCGGAATCGTCCGACCATGTTCGGCTCCATGAAATTCATCGATATGAGCACAGACGAGGCGTACGACGCCAACTTCGAGCAGCTGCTGCGGTTTCTGCTGGACCGGCCTGAACTCGTCCGCCCCGCACTTGGGGAGGTGCCCGCGCACCTCCGCGCGGACGCGCCAGCGCGCCTACCCAGTCAGGTGCAGTTCGATACGTTACAGCGGCGCCTGGAGCGCGAGCAGGCGACCAAGCATCACTGGCGCGACTACCTCGAACAGGTGGAATTGGCCCTGCGGCAACTCAAACCCGCCACGCTGGTCGATGGCGCCTGGGAGTACGACGTTCACATCGCCCGAGAGGAGGCTGCTCGGTTTACTCCAGTTCGCGATCAGTTCGTCCGGGCCCTCCAACTGGGGATCCGTCATGGCGGCCTGCCCATGGATGAAGTCGTGCGGTTCTTCGAGCGTGTGATGAATCTCAGTGGCCAACTGCCCGATGAACCGCAGTACCGCCGGGATGGGTACGTCATGCGGCCAGTGTTGTTCCAGCACGTTGACTTCCTGGTGTTGGAATTGACGCTGTACACCACGGCCATCCTGATCGCTGAGGACCAGGTGGACGCGCTGAAAGCCTTGACGGAACACACGTACTTCCTGCGGCAGCGGGGTGATGAGAAGGCCGTGAACTTCACGGTTCTTCGTCACATCAGTGACGAAAGCCATCTGGAGCACCACCTGGGCCGACGTTGGATCTCGCCGGTCGGCGGGTGGTTGAGTGAACGGGCCACTTTACAGTCGGTGGACACGCGCGCCCTGACTCAAGCGGACATTCTGCTGTACGTCAAAAGCGGACTGGAGCATGACTGGGAATCCTACGACGGTCGGTGGTACTGCACGATCGGCAACTTCCTCGAGCTGACCAGCTACTTCCCGCTGTTTGGCCGCTTTCTCAGTGAGCGGGTGATTCGGCCCTGGCTCCCTCTGTTCAACAGTGCGGACGTGCCCGCGGCGCAAGCGGCACTCCGGAAAGCGTTCCCGGACCAGACGTTTGGGCGCGGGTTGAACAGCCGGTGGGGTACGGTGTCGATGGACGTCCTCTTAAAACTTGATACGTGGGGCACCCGCCGGTAGCCATGTCTGGACGCGGGTGGCGGGCGCGTCAGCGCTGGGCCGGGGCATCTTGCAATGGCGAATCCGGATTGCTCCGCTCCTGCGGAGTTGGGGCAGCCGCTTTCGGGAGCGCCCGGATGACTTCGGTCAGGACGGTGAGCGTGACGACCTCCCCGGCCAGGTGTTCCAGAAACGGCACGAGGTGGTCCCAGGGCACAGGTACGCCAATTGCGGCAAAGCCAAGGAAAGTAATGACGGTACCGAGGAACAACGCCAATTTTGCAATCACGGTGGATCACCTCTGGTGTGACGGCTGAGCACGACGCTCAGCAAGCTGGTGGTAGGTTCGACGGAGTACTGGGTTGTCCGTGCGGATGGCGATGAAGAGGTGTACACGCACCGCGATCCGGTGCGCGTGCAGTACGTGTGCCTGTCTTGTGCTGATCAGAGGAGCACTTGATTCCGCACTGACATCAAGGTGGATCTGTGGTGCGGATCATGGGACCAGGTATGGCGTCAAGATGCCCGTGTGACACGCGCCGTGCGAGATTGGACTCCTCGAAAAAACCGTGGGATCAACCCGGCTCTTACCGTACGCAACAGCGCCTGGACCAGGATTGTTGAACGGTGAGGGGGGGGCATGCCCCCGCGTTCATGCGCTCTTCAGGATTTGGGTTCCCACCACACGCAAGCGGACAGGGACCTGCCGGGGACCGGTTCACTGGTACAGCATGCTGCTCCTAGTGCGAGCGGTTCAGCAGTATGAGCGGCGCCTGGTCGGTACACGGTGCTACCGTGACCCATGGCAGATCAGCCCGGCCCACCCGCGCACGCCACCGTCACGGTCGACGCCCTCGAAGGGCCGGTGGTGCGCGTCGAACTGCCGGACGGCACCACCCAGGACTGGGCACGTCTCGACCTGCCCCGGGACGTCCAGGAAGGCGACGTGCTGCACGTGCGCGTGGAGGACGGGGAGCGGCACGTCCGGATCGACCGGGCCGAGACGCGGCGGCGCACCCAGCGCGCCCAGGCCGAGTTGACGGAACTCAATGCCGGCAGCCCGGACGGGGAGCTGGACCTGTGAGGCGGTTAGCGGTCCTCGCAGGGCTGTGTCTGGGGCTGGTGTCTGCCCAAGCCGCGCCGAGTGGTGTCCTGACCATCCGCTTTCTGGATGTGGGCCAGGGCGACGCGGTGCTCATCACCAGCCCCGAAGGGAAGAGTGTCCTCTACGACGGTGGGCGCAGCGAAGCGAGACTGCAGGGCCTGCTCACGCAGTACCAGGTGAAGTCTCTCGACCTGGTCGTCGCCAGTCACGCGGACTCGGATCACATCACCGGGCTCGTCCCCGCGGTCCAAACCTTCAAGCCGAAGTACTTCCTGAACAACGGCTTGGCCGGGACCACGCAGATCTGGCAGAAGCTTGTCACCACCGCGAAGCTGGCCGGCACGCAGGGGCTCAGAGCGAAGAACCAGGTCATCAACCTGGGCAGCGTGAAGCTCACCGTCATTCCCCCGCCACCCGGCATGAAGGACCAGAACACCAACAGTGTGGGGCTGCTCGTGCAGTACGGGTCGTTCCGCGCCCTGATGACCGGCGATAGCGAAACACCGGAGACGAGAGCGTGGCTGAAACAGCTCCCCGCCTCCACCCTCGGGCCGATCGACGTGTACAAGAGCATTCACCACGGCGCGAAGAACGGGGACAACGCCGCGTGGCTGGCGGCAGTCCGCCCTGCGAACGTCGTGATCGGTGTCGGGCCGAACAACTACGGGCACCCGACCGCTGAAGCCATCACGCTGTACAAGAAAGCCGGCGCGGCGATCTACCGCACGGACCTCAACGGTACGGTTACCGTGACTGTGCAGCCCGGCGGCACGTACACGCTCAGTGCGGCCAAAGGCACCGGGACGGCGGCCACCCGGACCCAGGCGCCACCCAGCGTCACGCCACCAGCGGCCCCCAGCGTGGTCTATGCCAACTGCGCGGCCGTGCGGGCGGCCGGGAAAGCCCCCCTGCTGCGCGGTCAGCCTGGGTACTCGCCCAAACTCGACCGGGATGGGGATGGCCGGGCGTGCGAGTGACCACGGCCTCCGTCGGGGCCAGGCCGCGTTCAGGTGCCGCCCGATGAACTCGCGCGAACTCGGATTCGAAGTAGAACGGCTGATGCACAACGTGCCCACCTCAGCACTCGACCGTACCCTGCTCCTGGAAGGGCTGTCCAGCACGCATGCCGTCTTCCTCAGTCATACGCGCTTCCCCGGCTCGCTGGGCCGCCGGTTGGGCCTGCACGTCCTCTCCAGATGCCACGATGCCGAAGACCCGGGCTCCATCCGGGCCGTCGCGGCGGCCTACTACCTGCATCAACTTCAGGGGTGGACGGCCTTTGAATCGGACGTCCAGACGGTCCTCAGGGGACGCCGGTGGCGCACCATCGACCCTGGGGCGGACGATGGACGCGCCATGCTGTCCCTCTGCGAGGTGGGCCGACTCTGCGCGAGTCCGGCGGTGCTGGCCATGGGTCAGGACGCCCTGAACCGAGCCTACGGCGCTGGCCTCGGTGACACCCTGGTGGCGACGCTGCTGCGGGACGGATGGCTGGCCGCTGATCTCGACCTCCGGGCCCACCTCGACCCTGATGAGGACACGTGAACCTCCAGCCGAGGGGTGGACCTTCCGTGCACGTCACCATCATGGAGCGCTCCGAGGTGGGCGCATGGCGGCGTTCGATTCGATCTGGTGCCGATTGCCTTATGGGCGGAGGAGTGGAGATGGGGCGGAGTTCTGTACAGGACATCTTGCCTTCAAGCCGCGCCTGGCGCGTGAAATGGTGTGCTCAGCAGCCT
>NZ_BMPE01000026.1 GCF_014647435.1 Deinococcus radiotolerans
TACACTCACCTCATCGGCGAACGCTCGTAACGCCGCTTGAAGTCAAAACTGGAGCACTACCAGGCCACATGTCAGACCGGACTCGCGACAGCATCAATGACATCTGGGGCGCGCGGACGCCGCATGCCGCCGGGGCGATCTGGCCCGCACGGGTGGACGAGCACCTGTCGGAGACGCCGGACCGCTGGGTGCGGGGGGCCTGCGTCCTGTGTTCGAACGGGTGCGGGTTGGATATCGGCGTGAAAGCAGGCCGGATCGTCGGTGTGCGCGGCCTGGCCAGTGACGTCACGAACAGAGGCCGACTGGGTCCCAAGGGGCTGCACGGCTGGGCGGCGAATCACAGTCCGGACCGGCTGACGACGCCGCTGATCCGCGAGGACGGACAGTTCCGGGAGGCGTCCTGGGATGAGGCGATGGACCTGATCGTGCGCCAGTCCCGGCAGGTCATCGAGAGCCACACCGCGATGGGCATTGGTTTCTACACGAGTGGGCAGCTGTTTTTGGAGGAGTACTACACGCTGAGTGTGATCGGTAAGGGCGGGCTGGGCACGCCGCACATGGACGGGAACACCCGTCTGTGCACGGCCACCGCAGCCGCAGCCCTGAAAGTCTCATTTGGCAGTGACGGACAGCCCGGCGCGTACGAGGATCTCGATGTCACCGACACGGTCCTGATGGTGGGCCACAACATGGCCAGTCAGCAGACGGTGCTGTGGGCGCGCATTCTCGACCGCCTCGCTGGTCCCAATCCACCCTGGATCATCGTGATCGACCCGCGCCGGACCTTCACGGCTGAGCACGCCACGGTGCATCTCACGCCGAGAGTCGGCACGAACGTCGCCGTGATGAACGGGCTGCTGCACCTGATCATTCACGCGGGGGCCGCCGACCAGACCTTCATTGACGCGCACACCGTCGGGTATGACGACCTCCAGAGGACCGTGGAGCGGTACACGCCGGAGTACGTGCAGGACCTGTCCGGCGTACCGGCCGCGGATCTGCGCCGCGCCGCGGACATCCTGGCGACCACGCCGACGCTGGTGTCCACCGTGCTGCAGGGCGTCTACCAGTCCATGCAGGCCACAGCCGCTGCCGTTCAGGTCAACAACGTGCACCTGATCCGCGGGCTGATCGGCCGGCCCGGCAGCGGCATCCTCCAGATGAACGGCCAGCCCACCGCGCAGAACACGCGCGAGACGGGCGCCGATGGGGACCTGCCGGGCTTCCGGAACTGGGGCAACGCGGGGCACATCGAGCAACTCGCGACGCTCTGGAACGTCCACAGGCACACCATTCCCCACTGGAGTCCGCCCACGCACGCCATGCAGATCTGGCGGTACGCGGAGCAGGGCAGCATCAGGATGCTGTGGATTCAGGCCACCAATCCAGCCGTGAGCCTCCCGCACCTCGACCGTATTCGCAGGATCCTGCAGAAAGACGACCTGTTCGTGGTCGTTCAGGACGCGTTCATGACCGAAACCGCGCGCTACGCCGACGTGGTCCTGCCCGCCGCCATCTGGGGCGAGAAGACCGGCACCTTCACGAACGTGAGCCGCACCGTCCACATCTCCTGCAAGGCGGTCGAACCGCCCGGCGAGGCCCGCAGTGACCTCGACATCTTCCTCGACTACGCCCGGCGAATGGACTTCCGGGATCAAGGCGGCCAGCCGCTGATCAGGTGGCATGACGCGGAAAGTGCCTTCGAGGCGTGGAAGGCCTGCACCCGCGGCCGACCCTGCGACTACACCGGCCTCACCTACGAGAAGCTGCTGGCCGGGAGCGGCATTCCCTGGCCGGTGAACGAGCAGCGTCCAGACGGCACGGTGCGGCTCTACACCGACTTTGTCTTTCCCACCGCAGCGGACGATGCCGAGACGTACGGACACGACCTGGACACCGGCGCCGCCCACACCGAGCAGGAATACAGGGCGAACGACCCGCAGGGGCGCGCGATCATCAAGGCGGCCGAGCACCGCGAGCCACACGAAACGCCTGACGAGGAGTACCCGCTGTGGCTGACCACCGGACGGCAGGTGTACCACTTTCATACCCGCACAAAAACCGGGCGGTCTCAGGCGTTGCAGGACGCTGCCCCGGACGCCTTCGTGCAGATTTCAGCAGAGGACGCTCAGCAGTACGGCATCGAGCAGGGCGACTGGATTCTGATCGAGTCGCGGCGCGGCCTAGTCATCGAGCGGGCCCGCATCGGGGACATCAAGCCGGGGCTGGTGTTCATCCCCTGGCATTACGGGTACTGGGACGATCCGAGCCGGCCGCGCGCCGCAAACGAACTGACCCTCACCGAGTGGGATCCGGTCAGCAAGCAGCCGCACTACAAGTACGCCGCGGTCCGCATCAGCCGGTACGCCGCGCGGGACGCCCTGCCTGCTCCTGGCCTGATCGGCCGCGCTGTCAAAGCGGTGCAGGGCCTGCTCGGCCAGGAGCGCAGTTCTGCGGCGCAGGGCAGCTCAGCGCAGGAGCCGCAGCCCAAGACGACCCAAAGGGTGGATGGTTGAGATGCACGTCGGACATTACGTCGGCCTGGTGCACGGGAGTGAGGAGCGACTCGTGGACGCCATCACCCGCGTGGCCGAGCACCACCGGGATGAGCCGGACATCTACGAAACCTGCCAGCTACTGGCCGCCTGGTCCCGTCAGCACGCCGCGGCCCTGAAACCGTTGGTTCAACAGTACGGCGAGCACAGGAATGCGGAGCCCAGCGCGATGGAACACGCACTGTTCCAGGGCCCCCGCCGGGGCGGCCTGGCGCTGCTGCGTGACCTGCACGACCTGTGGCTGATGACCCAGGAGGTGCAGCTGTGCTGGACGGTCCTCGAGCAGGCGGCGCAGGCCTTACGGGACGAGCACCTTGAACGGGTCTGTCAGGCGTGCGGCGCGGAAACCGGGCGCCAGACGGCGTTCTTCCTCACCCGCATCAAGCAGGCCGCGCCGCAGGCGCTGGTGGTCGCGTCCTGACCAGACAGGAGGGTACTGCCCCGAGCGCCCGGAGCGGCTGCATGACGCTACTGAAAGCCCCGTCCCGGGCTCAAACGTGCCGGTCGAGCAGATCAGAAGACATCCCGAGAGCAGGGTGGACCGGCCCGCTGCGTGCGGTCTGGAGATCCGGAACGGCTACCGCCCAGCGTCCCCCACACCGGAACTGACCGCTCCGCGTGCAGGTACACGCGGAGGGCAGCTGGATGCGCCTGTGGACCGGTATCAGCTTAGCTCGCCGCGCCGGGCACGGCCCGCAGGCGGACGCGCGTGATCTTCAGACCCTGCACGTCCTCCACGGTCAGGTCGTACCCGGCGACATGCACGGTCGTGCCGGGCGCAGGGACGGTCCCCACGGCCGTCAGGACGAGCCCGGCGATGGTCGTCACGTCCGCGCTGCGAAGGGGCAGGCCGAGGTTCCTGGATAGTTCGGCCAGGGTGACCTCGCCGTCCAAGGTGAGGGATCCGTCCTCGTTGTGCGTGATCCACGGTGAGGACGGGGCGCCTTCTTCCTCGATGACGTCCTCGATGAGGTCGTCCATGGTCACGAAGCCGAGCGTCCCGCCGAACTCGTCCACGACCAGGGCGGCATGCACGCGCTCCCGTTTGAAGAGGGCCAGAAGGTCTTCGGCCGTGGCGCTGGCGGCCACGCTCGGCAGGGGACGCAACAGCCGCTCAAGTGACACGTCACGGCCCTGCACCCGGGCGCGCATGACGTCCTTGCTGTGCAGCACGCCCATAATCTGATCCAGACTGTCCCTGTAGACCGGGTAGCGGCTCCGGGGGGACGCGGCGATCTTCGACTGGACCTCCGCCATGGTGGCGCGGATGTTCAGGGCGTCCAGGCGGCTGCGGGACGTCATGAGCTCCTCAGCGGTGCGGTCTTCCAGATCGAGGATGTTGTGGATGAGCTGCTGTTGCACGTGGTCGAGTTGGCCGCTCGCGGCCACTTCCTCAGTGACGATGGCCAGCTCCTTGCTGGTGTAGAGCCCGGCGGCCTTGCCAGGCTCCCGGACGCCCAGGAGCCGCATGAGGGCCAGCGCGAGGAAGTTCAGCGCGGCGGTCATCGGGCGGAACACGAAGCCAAAGCCGCGCATCAGGGGGTTCACGGCCACGCTGACCGGCTCCGGCGTCTGGAGGGCCAGGGCCTTGGGGATCATCTCGCCGAACACGACGTGCATGAAGGTGATGAAGCTCAGGGCAACGATGAAGCCTGCCGTATGCGCGGCAGCGTGCGAGAGGCCCAGGGACTCGAAGGGGCCGTACAGCCACTTCGCCACAGCCGGTTCGCCGTACATGCCCAGCCCGATGCTGGCGAGGGTGATGCCGAGCTGGGCGATGGCAATGTACCCGTCCTTCCCAGCGGAGCGGTCAAAGACGCGCACCAACCAGCGGGCGGCGCCGCTCCCGGCGTCCGCCAGGGTCTCCAGGCGACTGCGCCGGGCGGCCAGCAGCGCGAACTCAGCGGTGACAAACAGCCCGTTCAGGATGACCAGCACGAGAATCACGGCAACGGGCAGCAGTACGTCCGTGATGACGTTCATGCGCGGCCTCCGGGCAGGGTGAAGCTCACGCGGCGCACCGCCCGGCGTTCCATGTGATCCACGCGCAGGATCACACCAGCGGGCTCCACCACCACCTCATCCCCGACCAGGGGCAGACGCCCGAGTGCCTGCCAGACGAGGCCACTGACGGTGTCCACCTCATGGGTCGGCAGGTTCAGGCCGAACTGGTCGTTGAGTGCCTCGACGAGAACGTCCCCTCGGACGGTGACGTGCCCTTGATGCACGGCGATCGGGTCATCCTCCTGATCGAACTCGTCTTGCAGCTCCCCGAAGATTTCCTCCAGTGCGTCTTCCAGGGTGACCATGCCGGCCACCCCGCCGTACTCGTTGACCACAACGGCGCTGTGCCGCCCGGCGTCCCGCAATTTTCTCCATAGGTCCGGAACGGACACGAGTTCTGACACGATCAGGGGCGTGAGCATCACGCTGGTCACCAGGGCCTCGGGGGTCCGTTCTGCCGTCAGGAACACCGTGCGCAGGTGCACCACGCCGATCACGTCCTCCTGAGCATTCACCACCGGGAACCTGGAGTAGGGGCTCGCCGCGAGCCTCGGCAGGGCCGCCTGGACCGTCAGCTCGGCGGGCACGGTCACCAGCTGCGTGCGGGTGGTCATGATCTCCCGCACCACCCGGTCGTTGACGTTCAGTACGCCTGCCAGCATGTCCCGTTCGGCCGCGTCGATCAGCCCGCCGGCGGCACTCTCGCGGTACAGGCCCTCAAGTTCTTCCGGGGAATGCACGTGCGCGTGGCTGTGGTCCACGTTGAGCTTCCAGGCGCGCATCAGGGCGAACGCCGTTCCATTGAAGAGCCTGATCAGGGGCGTGAACAGCCACTGGCTGACCTGCATGGGCCGCAGGGTGGCCAGGGCCAGCCGCTCGGGGTAGCGCAGGGCCACCGTCTTGGGCAGCAGCTCGCCCAGCACCACCTGAAGGGCCGTGATGACGACCAGCACGATCAGCACGGCAACCGCCTGCCCAGCCGCCCCGAAGAGCGGTTCAAGCAGTGGTGTCAGCTGCGCCTGACCGAATGCGCCCGCCACCAGGCTGGACAGCGTGATGCCGATCTGACAGGCCGCCACGTAATGGTCGAGGCGTCTGGGGTCTTTCAGGATGCTGAGCAGGGCCACGGCCGAGGCATTTCCCGTTTCTGCGGCCTCCTGCACGCGGGAGCGCCGGGAACCGACAGTCGCGAACTCAGCGGCGACGTACAACGCATTGACCGCCACCATGATCAGGACCACCATGATCACGAGCAGGGTGTTCATGGCTGTCTCCGGACGGCAGTAGAGGCCAGCCGCAAGAGGGTGAGCGCAGGGGAATAACCGGAACTGGGGGGTTCGGCGTCGTCACAAAGGGGCAACGTCATGAGGGCTCATCATAACGGATGTCCTGCCCGTGGGGCGTCCTCCTTTCGATGGAATCGGCAGAGGTCAGCGCCAGGATGGGCGATATCCTGCCTGTGAGCTGATTACTTACAAGAGGCAGCGTGCCTTCGACGAGTGTCTGGTCCGTCCAACGGCGGTCAGAGTCGTCAGGTCCATTCACGTGAGTAGGTTCCGCCGTAGCGTCTGAACCAGCGCTCCTGCGTTTCCCGCATGAAGAGCCCAGACCATGATCGGAACGTGCCGGTGGCGCTAGGCACCGACCCGCATATCACTCCCTCCGGCACCATCAGGCGGACCAAGCGGCTCGCGCGCTCCTGTTCAGTGCTGCCCATCAGATCGAACGCACGGACCCTGAGGCTGGCGAAGGCGCCCTGCGCAGACTGGACATGTCAGTCCTGTTGGGCGCCGCCTCAACCTGAGGATCTGGCCCTCATTTGAGGGCGCCCTGTCGCTCTTTCTGGCCTGAATACATACGTTTCAAGATCTGTGGCGCCCGTCAGGTGAAGTCGGCAGAGAAATGGCATGGTTCACGCCTCACACCCAACGCGTTACCCTGCGCTCGCCCCTCAACCCCCTCCTGCTCCTGAACGCAGGCACCCTCCGGCCTCCCGGACTGTGGCCAGGGTTCAGTCAGATTCTGGAAAGGCGTCAGACTATCCGGTATGCCTGCCCCGTTTCAGTTCGACAACACCTATGCGCGGGACCTGCCGGGCTTCTACGCGCGCTGGCAGCCGGCGGCGGTGCCCGCACCAGACCTGCTGTTCTTCAATCACGACCTGGCCGCCGAACTGGGGCTGGACCCCGATGTCCTGGATGGGCCAGAAGGCGCAGCCATCTTCGCCGGCAATCAGGTTCCTGATGGGGCCGAGCCGCTCGCACAGGCGTACGCCGGTCATCAGTTCGGGGGGTTCTCACCTCAACTCGGTGACGGCCGCGCCCTCCTCCTCGGCGAGGTCGTCGACCGATTCGGGCGGCGCCGCGACCTGATGCTCAAAGGCTCAGGCCGCACGCCCTTCTCCAGACGGGGCGACGGCAAGGCCGCCGTCGGGCCTATGCTGCGCGAGGTGCTGATCGGTGAGGCCATGTCCGCCCTCGGCATTCCCACCACCCGCGCCCTCGCGGTGGCGGCCACCGGCGAACCCGTCTACCGGGAGCGGACCCTCCCAGGCGCGGTCCTCACCCGCGTGGCGGACAGCCACCTGCGGGTCGGCACCTTCGAGTACTTCAGCGCCCGCCGCGACACCGAGCGCGTCCAGCAGCTGGCCGAGTACGCCATCGCGCGACATGACCCCGACCTCGCGGGAACGGACGACCGGTACCTGGGCCTGCTGCGGCGGGTAGCTCAGCGGCAGGCGGCCCTGGTGGCGCGGTGGATGAACGTCGGGTTCATTCACGGCGTGCTGAACACCGACAACGTCGTGATCTCCGGTGAGACGATCGATTACGGTCCGTGCGCGTTCCTGGAGGCGTACGACCCGGACGCCGTGTTCAGTTCCATCGACCACGGGGGACGCTACGCCTACGGCAACCAGCCACCGGTCACGCGCTGGAATCTGGCCCGGCTGGCCGAGACGCTGCTGCCACTCATCGCCGGGCAGGACACCGAGGCAGCCGTGTCTCGCGCGGTCGGCCAGGCAACCGAGGTGATCGACGCCTTCCCAGCGTGGTATGCCGCCGAACTGCTCACCGGACAACGGGCGAAGCTGGGCCTGCGGGGCGGAGACGACGCGAGCGACCGCGCACTGGCGGAGGACTGGCTGACGCTGCTCCAGGAGCACCGGGTGGACTTCACGCTCGCGTGGCGTCGACTGGCCGACGCGGCCGACGGGAACGAGGCGCCTCTTCGAGCCCTGTTCCCCTTCCCCCAGGCCCCCGACGCCTGGCTCGCCCGCTGGCGGTCATGCGCTGAGAGCGAGGGCCGTTCAGCTGCGGACTGGCGTGAACGGGCACAGCACATGCGCCGGGTCAACCCAGTGGTCATCCCGCGCAATCACCGCGTGGAAGAAGCCCTGGCAGCCGCCTCCGAACACGGGGATCTCGGCCCGTTCCAGCGCCTGCTGGCGGCGCTCCAGCACCCGTACGACGAAAGACCCGAGCAGGCGGCGTACCATGAGCCGGCCCGAGCGGAGGTCACCGCCTGTTACCGCACGTTCTGCGGTACTTGACGGAGCCAACCCCTCACCGAGTTGCGACGAGAACGTTCAGATCGGTCCGAGGCACCGTTGATTGAGATGGCTGAACATATTCGATGTTGATCTCGGTCTGCTGAGTGACCACTACGGGGTGTGCCGCGTGGCCCCGAGGACGTGTCGGCCGCCAAAGACTACTGATGTGTCGGCACCCAGGTGATCGGTAGGCGAGCGGGTGTCCAGGTACGGGGAAGACGCTGCCACTGGCCCCAGGCCGTAACCTCATCCCGCGCCCCCATGAGGCCGTTGACGATGCGGCGCGAACAGCGTTCCGCAGCAAGCCAGATCCATGGTGGTCTGGTGTGGCGGGTCATGCCGACGCATCACTCGGCGCACTCCAGCGCCAGCGCAGTTGGTGCTGGAGTGCGCTCGCTGTTGGTGGCAGCACAATGCCTGCTCTGCGGGACCCGTTCGTCAGTGCCCTGAGCTGGCGTCGGCACCATGAATGACTGACCCCGATCGCCCGGCCGATGCCCCGGTATGACCGGTGGTCTGACACCCATTGGTCGCCGAGGGCCGCCGGGTCAGGTGACAGTCGCGCTCGTTGGTGATGCTGCGGTTGAGCTGGATTGAGCCGACCGACCGGGTGGGGGAGACGCCGCTCATGATTGGGAACGAGGTGGAGCGACTCAACCGTGCAGGGGGTGGTCGCTCGGAGCGTGTGACGCGAGTTCTCGGATGCAGGAACTGCGTCGTCGAGACGGCTGGTCCAGAGCCTGGGCTGGCGTCAGTGGCGCGTGATGGCTGCGCGGTTCACATCATGTCATGGCTTGAAAACATTTCTGCGATCACGTACTCTTCTGAAAAGCCAACTACAGACTGTTTTGCCTCCGTCGCCGCTCAGTGTCGCCCGCCCGACGCCTGAAGGAGCTGCCGTATGCCGCGATCTGCCTCCACCTGCTGTTCCGCCCGCCGGTCCCTGGACGCTCCCCATGCTGCTTGAACGCGCCGAACTGCGTGTCGTGTCCCTGCCGCTGCTGCGCCCCTTCCGGACCTCCTTCGGCGAAATCCGCGACAAGACCTTCATCCTGCTGCGGCTCTACGGCGAAGGCCTGCACGGCGTGGCCGAAGGCGTCATGGACGCCCGGCCGCAGTACCGCGAGGAGACCATCAGCGGCGCACTGGCCCTCCTGCGCGAAGCCATCCTGCCCGACATTCTCGGACGGCGCTGGGAGAACCCCGAGCAGCTCACGCGCCACCTCAGCGCTGTGCGCGGCAACCGCATGACCCTGGCCACCGTGGAGATGGCCTATTGGGACCTGTGGGCCCAGGCGCGCAACCTTCCGCTTTCCACCGTGCTCGGCGGCGTGCGCAACGAAGTGCCGGTGGGGGTCTCGCTCGGCATCCACACGTCGGTCGACGCCACCGTGGAGAGCGCCGTGCGGCACGCCGAACAGGGGTACCGCCGCATTAAACTCAAGATTCAGCCTGGCTGGGACGTCGAAGTGGTCCGGGCCGTGAAGGCCGCCCTCGGGACGCTGCCGGTGACCGTGGACGCGAACGCCGCGTACTCCCTGGCGGACCTCAACGTCCTGCGCGCGCTCGATGACCTCGGCCTGGACTACATCGAGCAGCCCCTAGCGTGGGACGACCTGCGCGACCACGCCAAACTCCAGGCGCTCATGCGCACGCCCCTGTGCCTCGACGAGTGCATCACCACCGCCCAGGACGCCCGCAAGGCGCTCGAAACCGCCGCCTGCCGCCTCGTCAACATCAAAGTCGGGCGCGTCGGCGGGCACCTCGAAGCCCGGCGGATCCACGACGTGGCCACCTCCTTCAGCGCCCCGGTGTGGTGCGGCGGCATGCTCGAAAGCGGCGTCGGCCGGGCCCACAACATTCACCTCGCGTCGCTGGCGAACTTCACCAAGCCCGGCGACACCAGCTCGTCCTCGCGCTACTGGGCGCGCGACCTGATCCACGAGCCGCTCGAAACCCGCGGCGGCCTGATGCCGGTGCCTGCGGGCCCGGGCATCGGGGTGACCCTGGACCTGCCGTTTCTGGAGAGCGTCACCCGGCACACCGAGCACCTCGGCCCGGTAACGGTGCCGGTCACGGCGGTATGACCGGCGCGCTGACCGTCCGGGTACTGAGCGGCCTGACGGAACTGTCCCTCACGCCGCCCCTGGCGAGGGCGATCTGGGGTGAGGACGACGGCCCGGAAGACCCGGTGCTGCTGCAGGTCCTGCAGCGCGTCGGTGGCCTGGTCGCTGGCGCGCTGGACCCGCAGGGCCAAGTGTGGGCGTACCTCGTGGGGCTGCCGACCGCCCGGGCGGACACCCAGCACTCCCACCGGCTGGGCGTGCACCCGGACGTCCGGCGCCAGGGGCTCGGCGAGCAGCTCAAACGCTTTCAGCAGACGTGGTGCCTGGAACGGGACGTCACCCGCGTCACCTGGACCTTCGATCCGCTGCTGCTCGCCAACGCCCACCTGAACATCCACCGGCTCGGCGCCGTGGCGGTCGCCTACCTGCCCAACTACTACGGGGCGATGGCTGGCATCAACGCTGGCGTGCCCTCCGACCGCTTCGAGGTGGTGTGGCCGCTGGGCGGCGCGCACACCCACGCCCCGTGGCCCATGGGGCCGGCCGTGGATCCCCTCCGGGACGACCTTCCGGCGGACCTTCCGGGCGCGCTGGCCCTATGCGTGCCGCGCGACTACTACCGCCTCCTCCGTGAGGATCCGGCGCTGGCCCTCGAGTGGCGCCAGCGCAGCGCGCCGCTGTTCAGCCGGCTGTTCCAGGCCGGCCACACGCTCGTGGACGTGGACCTCAGCCGGGGACAGTACCTTTTCCGGCGGACGGCATGCTGACGTTCGTGATCCGCCGGCTGCTGGCGCTGCCACTCATTCTGCTGGCCGTGACGCTCTTGATCGTGCTGGTCATGCAGCTGATCCCGCCCGAGCAGCGCGCCGCGGCGTACGCCAGCAACCTGCAGCAGCTCTCCCAGATTCCCGAGATCATCAAAACAAACCACCTCGACGGCAACGTCTTCGAGCAGTACGGACTGTGGCTGCGCCAGGCGCTGAGCGGGAACCTCGGCTTCTCCCGCACCAGTGGCCAGCCGGTGCTTCCCACCCTGCTCTCGCGCTTTCCCGCCACCCTGGAACTCGCGCTCTACACCCTCATTCCACTGATCACGCTCGGCGTCTGGCTGGGCGGTCACGCGGCCGTGCACCGCAACCGCACGGTCGACACGGTCATCCGGGTGGTCTCGGTCGTGGGCTACAGCGTGCCCAGCTTCGTGCTCGGCGTGTGGCTCCTGGTGATCTTCTACGGCGCCCTGGACCTGCTGCCCGGCACCGGCAACCTCAGCAACGACGCCGCCGTGCGGCTGCTCACCGGTGAGGTCCGGCACGTGACCGGCCTCGTCACGGTCGACGCGCTGCTCAGCGGGCGGCTCGACGTGTTCTGGGATGCGCTGGTGCACCTGATCCTGCCGGTGTTCACGCTGCTGGTCGTCAGTGGCGCCGGCCTGATCAAGGGCACGCGGGCCAGCATGATCGAGGCGCTAAACAGCGACTACATCCGCACTGCGCGGGCCAAGGGCGTCAGTGAGCGCGTCATCGTCCGCAAGCACGCCCGGCGCAACGCGCTGCTGACCGTGGTGACCCTGTCGGCCCTCAGCGTGTCCGGGCTGCTGCAGGGCGCCGTGATCGCCGAGACCCTCTACGGCTACCCCGGCGTCGGCAGCTGGGCCGCGCAGGCCGCGGCGCTGGGCGACATGCCCGGCGTGCTGGGCTTCGCGCTGCTGACCGCGACCATCGTCGTGACCGTCAATCTGCTCGCCGACCTGGCCTACACCCTGGTCGACCCCCGGGTGCGGTACGCATGAGCCTCGTCACGGCCGGCGACTCCGGGTCCGCCCCGGGCCCGCGGGCAGCCCGCGAATCCGGCACCCGGGGGCGGCTGCGCCGCCTGCAACGCAGCGTGCCCGCGCAGGTTGGCGCCCTGTTGATCGGTCTGTTCGTGCTGGTCACGGTGCTCGCCCCGGTCCTCGCGCCGCCGCAGGGCAACTGCCGCCGGGCGCTGGGACTGAGCGCCGAGCAGACCGTGCCCGGCCCCGCGGCGTACCTGCGCGAGGTACTGCTCACGCCCGACGCCTGCCTGCAGATGCCCCGCGAGGGCTTCGCCGCCCAGCCCACCCCGCCCGCCCCGGACGCCCCGCTCGGGCGGGTGGGCGGCTACGACATCCGCTACGGGCTGGTGTGGGGCACGCGCACCGCGTTCTTCCTGGGCCTCACGGTCCTGGCCATCACCCTGACCGTCGGCAGCCTGGTGGGCCTGATCGCCGGGTTCTATGGTGGGCTCGCCGACACCCTGCTGATGCGCTTCACCGATGTGATCTTCGCCTTTCCCGCCCTGGTGTTGATGCTCGTGCTTGTGGCCGCGCTCGGCCCGGGGCTGCAGAACATCATCATCGCCCTGAGCCTGGTGTCCTGGGCCGCGCTCGCCCGGGTGGTCCGTTCGGAGGTCCTGCGGCTGCGCGAACTGGAGTTCGTCGCCGCCGCGCAGAGCCTCGGGGCCAGCCCCGGCCGCGTCGCGCTGCGCCACGTGCTGCCCGGCGCGACCGGCCCGCTGCTGAGCCTCGCCGTGCTGGAGATGGGCGCGCTGCCCATCGTGGCGGGCGCGCTGTCCTTCCTAGGGCTGGGCACGCCGCTCGGCTACGCCGACTGGGGCCAGCTGATCGCCCTGGCCCAGAAATGGATTCAGGGCCCGCCCGGCGAGCCGTTCGCCTACTGGTACGTCACGCTCTTTCCCGGCCTGTGCATCGTCCTGTACAGCGTCGCCTGGAACCTCCTGGGGGACGCGCTCAGCGAAGCGTTCGATCCCCGCAACCGCTGACCCCCTTCCCGCGCCTGTCCGCGATCCGCGCGTCCCCTGTCCGCCCGCCCCCCGTCTTCCGTCCGGAGGTCTGCCCATGAAGCGTTCCCTGATTCCCCTGTCCGGCGCCCTGCTTGGCTCCCTCGCCGCCGCCACGCCACGCGACACCCTCGTCTACCAGGTCGCGGCGGCCGTGGCGAGCGTCGAACCCGCTCAGGCCGTCGCCACGTACGACGTGCTGCCCGTCCAGCAGATCTACGAGGGGCTGTACCTGAACAACTTCGGCACGTACACCCCGCTGCTCGCCACCGGCATGACCCAGAGCAAGGACGGCAAGGTCAGCACCTTCACCCTGCGCAAGAACGTGAAATTCCACGACGGCACCACCATGACCTGCGCCGACGTGGAGTACTCGCTGCGCCGCACCTTCGTGGTAGGCAGTGAAACCTCCCTGGCCGCCCAGGTGCGCAGCACCGTCCTCGGCATTCCCGGCTTCACCGCCGACGTCAAGAAGACCTACACCTTCGCCAAACTGGCCGCCGCCGTGCGGTGCAACGCCGCCGGGCAGCTGGTCCTGACCCTGGACCGCAACGTCCCGAGCCTGCTCGACGCCCTCTCCCAGGCGTACGTCGTGCCCCGCAAGGCGCTCGTCGCGGGCGGTGACTGGAGCGGGACGGCCAGCGACTTTGCGGCGTTCCTCGGCAAGGACGTCGCGAACTCCGCGCTCGCCCAGAAACCCGTGGGCACCGGGGCGTATCAGTTCGTGGCGCGCGACCCGAGCCGCTTCATCCTGAAGGCCTTCCCGAGCTACTGGGGCGGCGCACCCGCGATCAAGAACGTGATCCTCCAGAAAGTCGACAGCGACACCGCCCGCGTGCTCGCCCTCCAGAAAGGCGACGCCGATATTGTCATCGTGCCGGACCGCGACACGCTCGCCAAACTCAAGGGCGTGGCTGGCGTCACCGTGTATGAGTCGCTGCCCAGCCGAGACCTGTCCACCGTGGTGCTGTTCAACCAGAACGTCAAGAACTCCGCGCTGCTGCCCGCCGGACAGCTTGCCGAGAACAATATGCCCGTCAACCTATTCAGCGACATTCACGTCCGCCGGGCCTTCGCGGCGCTGTTCGACGCGCAGACCTTCACCCGCGACGCCCTGCAGGGCTTCGGCGTGCCGAAGAACACCACCCTGCCGCCCAACAACTGGGCCGACGACAAGACCCTGCGGCCCCCCACGTACAGCCTCAAGACCGCCGAAGCCGAATTCCGCCAGGCCTGGGGCGGCAAACTCTGGAGCACCGGCTTTACCATCCCCATCGACTTCTTCGCGGGCAGCGGCCTGTCTGAGGTCGTGTCCGGCATCTTCAAGCAGAACATCGAGCGTCTCAACCCCAAATTTCACGTGCAGGTGAACACCGTGGAACTCAGCGCGGCCAACGCCGCCCTGCTCGGAGGGAAACTGCCCGTCGCGGCCCTCACCTGGGGCGGCGCGGATCCCGACACCGTGCTGCGCGGCCTGTACAGCGCCCAGGGCATCCTCGCGCCCGCCACGGGCATCCGGGACCAGAAACTCGAAACGCTGCTCGACCAGGCGAACAACGCAGTCGGTCAGAGCGCGCGCAAGCCGCTGTACCGCACCCTGCTGACCTACCTCAACCAGCAGATGTACGGCTTCCCGCTGCCGCAGCCGCTGACCTGGGCCGCCACCGGCTCCACCCTCAAGGGCTACCAGAACTTCCACCGCACCAACCTCCTGCGCACCCTATCGAAGTAAACGTCACTTCCGCCGCCCTTTTCCCCAACATCAAGGAGTTGCCATGACTGCACCGACGACCCCCACGACCCCCACCGACCTCGCCGAACGGTTCGAACACGAAGCCCGGCGCCTGCTCGAAGAATTCCAGGTCCCCGGCGTGTCCCTCGGGCTGCTGACGCCCGAAGGCGACCACCTCGTGACCCTGGGGGTGACCAGCCTGGAAAACCCACTCCCGGTCACCACCGACACTATCTTCCAGATCGGCAGCACCACCAAGACCCTCACCTCCCTGACCATCTCGGTGCTGGAAGCGCAGGGCAAACTCAGTCGCGACGACCTGATTCGCACCCACCTGCCGGACTTCCGGCTCAAGGACGAGTCCGTGGCGGCCGAGCTGACCATCCTCGACACCCTGACCCACCAGGGCGGCTTCCAGGGCGACCTGTTCGAGGACACCGGCGACGGCGACGACGCCCTTGCCAGGGTGCTCGACCTGCTCGCCGACGCGCCGCAGATGGTCCCGCTGCGCGGCCACTGGAGTTACAACAACGCCGGGTTCTACATTACCGGGCGGGTCATCGAGGTGGTGACCGGCCTGACCTGGGAAGCGGCGGTGACCGAACTTGTGCTCAAACCGCTCGGCATGACGAAGACCCTGTTCTTCCCCAACGAGATCATGACCCACCGCTTCGCCGCCGGGCACAACAAGATCGGCGAGGAGTTCGTCGTGCAGCGGCCCTGGCAGATGGTCCGTTCGGCCGGCCCGGCGGGCAGCACCTGCTCATCGACCGTGAACGACATGGCCCGCTACGCCCACTACGTCATGTCCGGCACGGTGCCCAGCCCCCAGACGGACACCGATGTCAGCGCCGAGGACACCCCCAAGGCCGATACGGCGTCCGGCGCCGCGACCCTCGCCACGCTCGACCGGACCCGGCTGTGGGCGCCGGTGCGGTCCATCGGCATCGCGCTCAACGGCTTCCCCGGCGACCAGGGGCAGATCGGGCAGAGCTGGTTCATCGACCAGTACGACGCCGCGACGATCCTCAGTCACGGCGGCACCACCGTCGGCCACCAGTCGGACTTCTGGCTGTCCCCGGACCGGGGCGTGGCTTTCATCGCCCTGACGAACGGCAGCAACGGCCACGCCTACAACCGCCGGCTCAGCGAATGGGTCAAGCGCGAGGTGCTGGGCCTCACGGCGCCCGACACCACTGACCACCAGCCCAGCGACGACGACCTTCAGGAGCTCGCCGGCACGTACCTGGTCGTCGGGCAGCCGCTCAAGATGGAAGCGGAGGTGCGCGGCGGCGTGCTGACCCTCCTGATTCCCGACACCGCGGGGGGCGGCACCAAGGACGCCGCCCTGCGCTTCATCGCCCCGGACCGTGCGATCATCAGTGGCGGCGACATGGACGGGTACGCCATCGACTTCCTGCGTGACGAAACGGGCCAGGTGGAGTTCCTGAAGGTCGTCGTGCGGCTCTACCCCCGCCAGCGCGACGAGGCGCCGGCCACCGCGCAGCCCCTGCCGGCGCTGGAAGAGGTGTGAGCGACGCGGTCTGGATCACGGGCGGCACCGTGATCGACGGCACCGGCGCGCCCGGCCGCCAGGCGGAGGTGATGCTCGAAGGCGGCCGCGTCACCCGGCTCGCGCCGCGCGGCACGCCCGCCCCCGCCGGCGCCGAGGTGGTGGACGCCGCGGGACACGTCGTCGCCCCCGGCTTCATCGACGTGATGAGTCACTCGGTCGCCACGCTGCTGCACGACCCCCGCAGCCTGGGCAAGGTCACGCAGGGCGTCACCACCGAAATCATGGGCGAAGGCTGGACCCCCGCGCCTGCCGTACCCGGGGAACCGCACGGCTTTCCCGTGCACGGCCTGCCCGGCGGCGACGAACGCTGGGCGGCCCGCTCCAGGGGCTGGACCCGCTTCGGGGACTGGCTCGCGGCGCAGAAGGAGGTGGGCGCCGCGGTGAACTTCGGCTCGTTCCTCGGCGGGGCCACCGTGCGCATGGCCGCCCGGGGCCACGCCCAGGGGGAGAGCACGCCCGAGGAACTGGGGCGGATGTGTCAGGTGACGCGCGAGGCGATGGAGGACGGCGCCTTCGGCCTCGCCACCGCCCTCATCTACCCGCCCGGCAGTTACGCGGGCACCGACGAACTCGTGGCAATCTGCCGCGAGGTCGCGGCTTACGGCGGCATCTACATCACCCACATGCGCTCCGAAGGCGAGGGGTTGCTCGGCGGCCTCGAGGAGGCGCTGGACATCACCGCCCGCAGCGGAGCGCGCCTGCACCTCTATCACCTCAAGGCGGCCGGCCGGCCCGCCTGGCCGCTGATGGAACCGCTGATCGAGCGCGTGAATGCCGAGCGCGCCGCGGGGCGCGACATTCACGCCGACCTGTACCTTTACACCGCCGGCGGGACGGGTCTGTCGGCCGTCACGCCGCCCTGGGCGAGTGAGGACGACGCGCTGCGCGAGCGGCTGCTGGACCCGGCGCAGCGCGCCCGCATTCGCCAGGCGATGCTCGAGCCCGACGGCACCTGGGAGCCGCTGGGCAGCCTAGCCGGCCCCGAGGGGGTCTTTCCGGTGGGCCTGCGGCACCCGGACCACCAGCCCTACGTGGGCCGCTCTCTGGCAGAGATCGCCGGCCTGCGCGGCCAGGACTGGATCGACGCGGCCCTCGATCTGATCACCGCGGAGCCCGGCCGGGTGGGCAGCCTCTTTCACCTGATGAGCGAAGCAAACATCGAGCGGCAGCTGCGCGAACCGTGGGTCATGCTGGGGTCTGACGCGGCGGGCTACGACCCGGCCGCCCGGACGGACGGCGGCACGGGTGGGCACCCCCGCTCGTTCGGGAATTTCACCCGGCTGCTCGCCCATTACGTCCGGGACCGTCAGATTCTGACCCTGGAGGACGCCGTGCACCGCATGACCGGACTCCCGGCGCGCCACCTGCGCCTCGAGGGGCGCGGTGAACTGCGCGAAGGCGCCTGCGCGGACGTGGTGATCTTCGACCCGGCCGGCGTGCGCGACCGGGCCACCTACGCCGACTCCGAGCAGCTGTCCGAAGGTGTCCGGGACGTCTGGGTGAATGGTGTTGCGGTCCTGCGCGGTGGCGAACACACCGGGGCCCGCCCCGGACGCCGCCTGTACGGCCCGGGCTCCCACCCCGCAGGAGACCCGCATGACGCGCCCACTGCCTGATTTCGCTGCGCCTGATTTCACCGCGCCTGATCCCACCGCGCCCCTCATCGTGGACGCCCACCTCGACCTCGCCTGGAGCAGCCAGGCCAACGGACGAGACCTCAAGCGCACAGTCGCCGAGATTCGCCGGGCAGAGGGGCGCACAAGGGACAACGTCATGCTGACGCTCCCGGACCTGGCGCGTGGGAACATCGCGCTGGTGTTCGGCACGCTGTACGCCCAGCCGGCCAGCCTCTCGTTCGCGCAGGACCTCGTCTCGGCGCACCCGGGCGGGTACACCACGCCCGCTGAGGCGCGCGCCCAGGCGACGGCGCAACTGGAGCAGTACCTCCGCTGGGAAGAGGGCGGACACCTGCGCCTGATCCGGCACCTGCCGGACCTCGACGACCACCTGCGCCGCTGGCCGCAGGACGCGGTGCCCGGCGTGGTGCTCACCATCGAGGGGGCCGATCCCATCCTCGCGCCGGACGAGTTTGACTGGTGGTGGCGCCAGGGCGTGCGCTCGGTGGGGCTCGCCTGGACCGGCACCCGCTACGCGGGCGGCACCGGTGACCCGCGCGGCCTCACGCCGCCGGGCCGCGAACTGCTCGCCGCCATGCGGGAACGCGGCGCGATGCACGACGCGTCGCACCTCGCCGAGGAGGCCTTCTGGGAGGCGCTGGACCTCACGGCCCCCGGCGCCCTGATCGCCTCGCACAGCAACGCCCGGGCCCTGCTGACCTCCGCCGGACGCGCGGACCTGCCGCCCGACCGGCACCTCAGTGACGACATGATCCGCGCCATAGGCAGCCGCGGCGGCGTGATCGGGCTGAACCTCATGAACTCCTTTCTCGACGCGGATTGGACCCTGAGGGACCGGGCCGTCCCGGTGCGCATGCGCGACCAGGTGGCGCGGCACTGGGCCCACGTGGCGGGCCTGGTCGGGTGGCACAGCGTCGGGATCGGGTCGGATCTCGATGCCGGCGCCGGACGCGAAGAAAGCCCTGAGGAGCTCGACAACGCGGCCGACTGGCCGCGGCTGGCCGGCGCCGTGCCCGAAGAGCACCGTGAGGCGGTGCTGGGCGGCAATTGGCTGCGCGTGCTGCGTGCCCACCTGCCCCGCACGTAGCGCCGACCGATTGAACTGACGGAACAGCGCCCCCCTGGCCTGCCGGCCCACCCGACCATTCAACGGAGCCTGCCATGACTGCACCGACGACCCCCGCGATCCCCACCGACCTGGCCGAGCAGTTCGAGCACGAGGCCCGCCGCCTTCTGGGCGAACTCGGGATCCCCGGCGTGACCCTCGGGTTGCTGACCCCGGACGGCAACCACTTCGTGAGCCTGGGCGTGACCAGCCTGGAGAACCCGCTGCCGGTTACCTCTGAGACCCTCTTCCAGATCGGCAGCACCACCAAGACCCTCACCTCCCTGACCCTCTCGGTGCTTGAGGCGCAGGGCAAACTGAAGCTCGACGACCCGGTTCGCACGCACCTGCCGGACTTCCGGCTGAGGGACGAGTCCGTGGCGGCCGCGCTGACCGTACGGGATCTGCTGACCCACCAGGGCGGCTTCCAGGGGGACCTGTTCGAGGACACCGGCGACGGCAACGACGCGGTCGCCCGCGTGGTCGATTTCATGGCTGGCGTGCAGCAGATGGTGCCGCTGCGCGGCCACTGGAGTTACAACAACGCCGGGTTCTACGTGGCTGGGCGGGTCATCGAGGTCCTCAGCGGCATGACATACGACGCGGCGGTCACCGAACTCGTCCTCAGGCCGCTGGGCATGGACGCCACGCTGTTCTCCGCCAACCAGATCATGACCCACCGCTTCGCCGCCGGGCACAACAAGATCGGCGACGGGATGGCCGTGCAGCGCCCCTGGATGATGATGCGCTCCGCGGCGCCGGCCGGCAGTACCTGCTCGTCCACCGTGCAGGACATGGCCCGCTACGCCCACTACATCATGTCCGGCACCGTTTCAGGGCCCTCCAGTGAGCCGGTGGCCGAAGAGACACAATCGGCCCCGGCCGCGCTGCTGGCCGCCCTGGATCGCAGTACGCTCTGGGCGCACACCGTCCCCACCGGCCTGTCGCTCAACGGCTTCCCCGGCACGCTGGGCGAGATGGGTCAGAGCTGGTTCGTGGACCGGCCATCCGGCACGCTGATTCTCAGTCACGGGGGCACCACCCACGGGCAGCAGTCGGACTTCTGGGTCGCCCCGGACCTGAACGTGGCCTTCATCGCCATGACGAACGCGTCGAACGGGCACGCGCTGCACCGGCGGCTCAGCGACTGGGTCAAGCGCGAGGTGCTGGGCCTCACTGCCCCTACCCTCGAGGCTTACGCACTCCCGCCCGGGCAGATGCAGGCGCTGGCGGGCGAGTACGCGGTCTTCGGCCTGCCGGTCAGCGTGACCGTGCGGGCCGAGAACGGCGGACTGACCCTGATGCTCCCCACGATGACGGATGAGGCCCCTGAACGAGCTGCGCTGCGCCTGATCGGCCCCGACCGGGCGGTGATCGTCGGGGGCGACACCGACGGCTTCGGCGTGGAATTCCTGCCGGGCGCGGACGGTCAGGTTGAGTTTCTGCGGCTCGGCGGGCGCCTCTATCCACGCGCGGCGCAAAGCGTGTAGCGTGACTCAGGCATGACGACGGTTTCCCCCACATCAGTTGCCCCGCCCAGCACGGTGGTCGAGCAGCTGCGCGCCTCACTGGACACCCTGGGGCAGCGCGATCAGCGGATTGCCCGCTTCGTCATCGACCACGCCGAGGAACTGCCGTTCCTGAGTGCCGGCGAGATCGCTGAACGCCTCGGCGTGAGCGGCCCGGCCATCACCCGCTTCAGCCAGCGGGTCGGGTACGAAGGGTATCCCCACCTGCAGCGCTTGGTGCGCCAGGACCTGCGCGCCACGCTGGGCGTCAAGCAGCCCGGTCGGCAGGACGCCGTGGCCGCGAACTACTGGGCCAGTGAGCGCGCCAACCTTGAGGCGCTGCAGGGCATCGGGGAGCGCCAGCTGCTGCCGTTCGCCGCGACGCTCACCCAAGCGCGGCAGGTGTGGATCATCGGCGCCCGGTCCTCATACGGCGTGGCGCTGATCGCCGAGTCACTGCTCTCACCCTTCCGGCCCCGCGTGCGGGCGCACTCGGCTGACACGCTCTGCGGCCAGCCGGAGCGCCTGCTGGAAGTGAATGCCGAGGACGTCGCCCTCGTGTACACGCTGCGGCGGTACAGCCGCGCCACCACCCGTGTCACGACCGCCCTGAACAGCCAGGGGGTCACGGTGCTGCTCATCACCGACCAGGGCGCCTCCCCGCTCGGCAAGATTGCCCATCAGAGTCTGCGCGTGCCCACCCAGGGATCGGAGGTGGTGGCCTCACTGGCCCCCTTCATCAGCGTAACCGCCCTGCTTGCCACGCTCGTGGCCCGGGAACTGGGCGGCGGGCACCTTCAGCAGGCCGAGACCCTCAAGGCCGACTTCTCCGTGTACGAGTACTGAACCCGGCTGGGGCCGGGTCGGCGTCAGCACCAGGAGAGGGGTGGACGGACTTGTTTATTCTCAGAGGCGTGGAGACGACGACGGTGACGGGCGTCCGGGTGACCGGGAACGTCACGGTGGAGGGTGCGTCGCGCGTGGGCCTCGCTGGAGCCCGCTCGGGTCAGCACGCAGATGGGAACACAATTGTGATGCGGGGCGCCACGGTCCACTTCAAGGGGTGGACAGAAGTCGGGGCTTGGGGGTCTCAGGACTCTTCTGAAGAGCTTGAGATCCACGACCCAGCGGTCACTCTGCGGCGTTCTCTGGCGTACCCTGTGACTCAGCCGCCCCTATGTACCTAACGACGCTCGGCACCACGCACCTCTCAGGCCCCCGGTTGACGCCCCGGCACCTGCTCTTCCTCGCCTTTCTGGCCGTGGAAGGCTCGGTGAGCCGCGCGCGGCTGCGGACCCTGTTCTGGCCGAACAGCACGTCGGCGGCCAACAGTCTGCGGGTGCTGCTGAGCACGATGCGCCGCGCGGCCCCAGGCCTCTTCGCTGAGCGGGGTGACCGTCTGATCATGCAGTGCGGCAGTGACCTCGCTGATCTGCTCGGGCACCTTCAGGCCGGTCGGGCCGCCCAGGCCCTGGCATTGTACCGGGGGCCGTTCCTGGATGAACTCTCGCCGACGCTCTTCGGCCCGGAGCTGGAAGAGTGGTTGATGGACACGCGGGAGTCCATCGCCGAACAGCTGTGGGAAGCGCTGGTGCACTCGGCAGAACACCTGGCGGGCCAGGGGCGTCTGGACGAGGCGACCACCCAGGCGGAAGCGGCGTGGCAACTCCCGGGCCTTCCGCCGCGTGACGCTCATGACCTCCAGCGCCTCCACCGCCTGCTGATCCTCGGCAGCAGCAAGCTCGCCGGGCGGGTCGCCCGTGAGGCGGGCGAGCTGGGTCTGAACCTGGACGCCTACCGCCTCCCTCCGCCTGAGCCGGACACCTCCTCGCCGTCCACGGTGCATCTTCCGCTGGAGGTCACGCCCTTCCTGGGGCACCGCGACCTGCTGGACCAGATGAGCCAGACGCTCGCGGATCCGACCACCCGGCTCCTAACGATCTTCGGCATGGGAGGGGCCGGTAAATCCCGCCTGGCCCTTCAACTGGCCCGGCAGGCCCGGCACACGTACCAGGATCAGGTGTGGTGGATTCCCCTGGAGGACGTCCGCCAGCCGGGGGACCTGCTGTCCCACACAGCGCTGGCCCTGGGGATCAACGTGACGCCGCACCGCCCTGGACGTGATCGCCACGGTACTGCGCGACCGTCCCGCACTCCTCGTGTTCGATCAGTTCGAGCATCTGGACGCGGCGGCGCCCCTCCTCGCCGAGCTGCTCGCCCTCTGCCCCCACCTGAAGATGCTCGTGACGTCCCGGCACCGGCTCTCTCTGCGGGCAGAAACGACCTTCGAGCTGCGCGGACTGGAGGTGCATCCCCGCCCGGGGGAGACGCAGAGTGACGCCGTGACCCTCTTCCTGAGTCAGGCCCGGCGGGTCCGGCCCACCGCCCGCCTGACCGACGCGGATCTGGCCCACGTTCAGGCGATCTGCGCGTTCGTTGATGGTCTGCCCCTGGCCATCGAGCTGGCCGCCAACTGGCTGCGGATGCTCACCGCCGAGCAGATCCTCCAGCAGCTTCAGACTGGCCTGGAGCTGCTGGAGTTCCCTGTGGTGGACCTGCCGGAGCGGCACCGGAATCTCCGGGTGGTGCTGGAGCAGAGCTGGCACTACCTGACGCCCCGGGACCAGGAGGTGCTTGCCGCGCTGGTCGTCTTCCACGGTGGGTTCACGTTCGCGGCGGCGGCCGCCGTGACGGGCGCGTCGCTCCGTGACCTGCAGGTCCTTGTCGATAAGTCCATGCTGAGTGTGGACGTGACGGGTCGCTTCAACCGGCACGCCCTGATCGCGCAGCTGTCGCGCCAGCACCTGGACCCGGATCACCAGCGGCAGCGGCAGCTGGAAGAGCGGCACGCGGCTTTTTCCTCCAGCAGTCCGGCACGGGCTTCTACGAGATGCTCGATGAGCACCGGCGGATCGCGTGGCGCACCTGGTTCCAAGTCGAGTACCCGAATCTCATGGCGGCCCTGACGGGCGCGGTGGCCCGGGGCGACTATCTCTCGGCGGCCTACCAGGGGCGGAACCTGCACCGGGAGTGGAATAACCGGGGCGTGGCGGAGATGGCCCTGCCGGTCATGCGGTCCCTCCTGCCTCACCTGGACGGGCCAGCGCACCTTGAGGCGCGCGCCTGGGTGCTCCTGACCGCTGAAGCCCTCGCGCTCTACAGCGGCGTTCCACCTGTCGGGGACGCCGTGGCGGCCGCCAGAGCAACGAACGATGAGTTCCTCCTGATCTGTGCCCTCTACATCCGGGCGTATGGCACGCAGCAGCGGGGAGGCCCGGCCCACCGGGCCCTGATGGCGGAAATGTACGACGGTGCCGTGCGGACCGGACGACCTGCGCCGCTGGCCCTGACGTTGAGAAGCCGTGCCAGCGTCGCGCTCTTCCAAGGGGATGGGCCAGCCGCCTGCGCTGATCTCGAGCGGGGTCTGGACCTCATCAGGCGCTTGGGGCCGACTTTTATCCAGGCGGACCTCCATCTCCTGATGGGGCAGGTCCACGCCTTGCAGGGAGCGCTGGACGCGGCCGAGCAGTGCCTGCGCTCCGCACTCCACCTGTTCACCCTCCTGGGCTTCCGGCCCGAAGCCAGCACGTGCCTGAGTTCCCTGGCCCTCGTGAGTCTCCTCAGGACGGGGGCTGAGGCGCTGGGCGCCGTGCAGGCCGCTCAGGCGTGGTGCGAGCAGGCCGACGCGACCTTCAGTGCCCAGGCCCGGTTTGCCGTGCGGGACAACGTGAACGCTCAGGGATTCGTCTTCAGCGCGGCCGGGCGTCTCCCGGAAGCCCAGGCGTGCTTCGAGCGTGACGTGCTGGCCGCCAGAAGTTATGGAAACCGGCAGGGTGAACTGATGGCCCGCCTGGGCCTGGGTCGCCTGGCGCTCCAGCGCCGCGAGTGGACGCTGGCCAGCAGCATCCTGAGCGCGGTGATCTGTGACGCTGACGCGGTGAACGGCCATGTCCCGGTGCGCTGGCTGGCCCTCGCTGGCCTGACCCAGGCCCATCAGCGCTTGGGGGAGAAGGAAGCCGCACGTGCCAGCTGGACAGCCGCGCGGCAGGCGGGTCAGGGGCTGGGCGCCGTTCTCCCGCGTGTCGTGGTCGGTCCAGTGCTGAACACTGCGGCAGCGGGGGGATGAGGGACGCCAAGTGCTCGGGGTCATCGGGGCAGCAGGCGTGATGGGGCGGCCATGGGCGGTGCAGGTCATGCCGGTGTCGTGCCGTCGAGTTTCACAGGCTGGTAGAGGGCCAGGCACACAGGCTCTGCACTTGGACTTGGAGATTGCCTTCGTCTGGGCTGGGGTCCAGATCAGCGTGCCGTTGGGGACACGCAGGCTTGAGTCATGACGTCAAGCGCATTGTGCCTGCCCCTAGGGTGATCTCCGCTGTTGACCAGGCTGGTCCATTAGGCGCGGTTTAACCCAGGAAGGCTGCGGGCACGCAACTCTCCCCGATTCTGTACACGGCTGGCCAAGACGCCGGGAGAAGCGCTCCTTCTCCGGCGCTATTCCAGCGGCACCACGCCGTGTCCACTCACGCTCAGTTGCAGGTTCAGCGGCGCGAGCACGGTCTGCGGGAGGACCAGCCACCACCACGTGAGGCCGGGTGCACCGGGCACATACTCACGGGCGTACAGGTCCAGCGTGACCCCGGCGAACGACACCTGCCAGCGAGCTGGCCGCTTGACACCCCAGGTGCGGCGCGCGGGAGGGAGAGTGGCCTCCTGCACGGTCCACACCTGGCCGGCGACAGTCACGCGAACCGGTCGGCCCGCACCATCTATGTCGACGGCACAGCGCACGTGCAACTGGCCTGTCATGGGCGACCCAGCGCAGGCTGAAGAGAGTGGGAAGAGGCCATGTCGTTGCCATGTAGGCTACAGGATGCGCCTGATCACGTGGGAAGCCCACCCGTTGAGGGTGTAGGGCCGCACCAGCGAGCAGTTCCTGACCACACTGTGCTGAACCCCGGGGCCGAGCTGGCTCAGGACCAGCTGGGTCCCGAATCCATAGCCGCCTGCAATCGGATTGATGCCGAGATTGAATCGCTCTACCAGCAGGTCATGCGCGAGGGCGTGACCGTCATCCTGCAGGACGACACGAGCGCCGAGTTGTTCCTGCTCGCGCTTGATGGACTGTCGATCATCCGCCCACGGAGGTCCTGGCCCGGCACAACTAGGTGCTCACGGGTGGATCTGGCCTCTTGACCGAGCTGGCTGGTGGTGACGTTCAGGAGGCTGCTGGCGTTCGCCGAACCGTCAGAACGGGGCAGTACGGGTTCCGACCAGGTGACCATAGTGCCGGTCTGGCCGACCAGAAGCTCAAACTGGCGCTTCTCCTTTGGGGACCGTCGAATGCTGGCCAGCCCACGGTCACTCCGGTTCTGATCTGGGTGACTCGAGCGGTCCTCAAAAGCGGTGCATTCTTGAACGTCAGGCGGAAAGTCTTGTCCCAGGTGAGTAGGTTCGACCATTCCGTTGATGTCCGTCGCTGTGCTGTTGATCACGAAGATGACGAACCCTAGGCTCAGCGGGCCACCTTCCCCGACGGTTCACTCCGGTAGACTGCCCACGTGCCCGAGCGCTCCTTCCACGTTCTCCTGGTCGACGATGAGATCGCCGACGCTGAACTGTTTACCGAGATCTTCATGGAAGCCTTCCCGGAGGTCCAGATTCGTCATGTGCTCAACGGACGGGAAGCGCTCGACCATCTTGACCGTGCCGGCACGGCGCGTCCTGACCTGATCATCCTGGATCTGAACATGCCCGTCATGAACGGGCATGACTTCCTGCAGCGCGCCAAAGCCCACGACACCCACCGTGACATTCCTATCCTGGTGCTGTCCACCTCATCGGGCGAGGACGACGTCCAGCGGTCCTACCACAACTTCGCCAGTGGGTACGCGGTGAAACCCGCCTCGTATCAGGATCTCCAGGCTCTTGTCGACCGGATCAGCGGGTACTGGCAAGGCGCGGTGATTCTGCCCCGCATTGAACAGGTCACCGATTAAGCCCACCGGTCAGGAGGCGTCCGTCCTGGCCTGAGCGTCGGGCGTCCAGGCTGGCAGCGTGAAGTGGACACTGGTGCCGCCACGCTCGTTGCCAGTGATCCAGATGCGTCCTCCATGACGCTCGACGACCTTCCGGCACACGGCCAACCCAATGCCATTCCCGCTGGATTCCGTGCGGTTCTGAAGTCGGCGGAACATCTCGAACACGTGCTCCGCGTGTTCCTCCGCGATGCCCACCCCTGCGTCCGCCACTTCAAAGGCCACCTGAGTCCCCTCCTGGACACCCGACACTGTCACGATCAAGGCGCGTCCTGCACTGAACTTCAGGGCGTTCCCGAGAACGTTGGTCAGCAACTGACGCACCTGGCCGGGGTTGGCCTGCACGGGGGGGAGTGCGCTGCACTGCACCGGATGGTCCTTCGGCCACCTCAGCGTGTCCAGAATGTCTGGCATCAGGGCGTGAAGGTCCAGTCTGGTCGTCTCGGGCGCGGCCGTGATGTCGGCCATGGTCAGGATGTCCTGCACGAGGCGACGTGCCCGGGCCGCCTGACTCACGATGTGACTGAGGGACCGGTCGGCGCGTTCGTCCAGTTGCCGTCCCTGGTAGCGGGCCTGGAGCCTATCGGCGTGCAGACTGAGGGTCCGCAGCGGCTCCTGCAGGTCATGTGACGCGACGGAAGCGAACTGACTGAGTTCATCATTCCGGGCCGCGAGCTCCCGGTTCTGCCGGCTCAATTCCAGTCGGCTGGCGTCCAGGTCCCGGTTCCGTCGGCTCAGCTCCTCGCGACTGGCTTCCAGGTCTCGCGTGCGGTCCTGCACCTTCGCTTCCAGTGTCCGGTTCAGCAGGCGGACTTCCAGCTCGGCGAGTTTGCGCCGCGTGATGTTCTCGTGGGCGACCACGGCGTACGTTTCAGCGTCCTGCTCGAAACGTGTCACGCGCGCCACGAAGTACCGCTCTTCTGTGGGCGAGTGACAGGGGTATTCCAACTCGAAGACGTCAGTGAGCTCACGCAGGACGTCCTGAATGCCGGTCATGATCGTCAGCGCGTCGGTCTGGTCGGGGCCGTCGGCGTTGGCGCAGACGTCAAGATAGTTGCTGCCCAGACCGCTGTCCCCGCCATTCGCCTGAGCGAAATTCGCCCAGGCGCGGTTGACGGCGGTGACCGTGCCGGCGCTGTCGAGGATGGCCACGTGGGCAGAGAGCGCATCGAAGGCCGCGATCGCGTAGCGGTTGGGCAACGTGCCGTGTCCAGGCATGAGGGCCACAGTAGCAGGAGTGGGATGGGTGATTCAGGCGGCGCGGCACCAAGGGTGACGCACCCCACCCGCGGAGAACGTGCAGGTTGCCTGGACCGAGCAGGACCGGGTGACCCACACCCTGGCGGGTGCCGAGCAGGTGACTGCAACCGACGACACCCAGTTGCTCAACGAACCAGCACGCGAACGGCGTGGCGGCCAGCGGCTTTGGCCTCATACAGGGCCGCATCGGCCTCGTGCAGCAGCGCCGTGAGGGAGACCCCCTCACGGAGGCTCGCGACGCCAAAGCTTCCGGTCACGCGAAGGTCCGGATGGATCTCCGGCCAGGTCAGGGCCGAGAGCGCCTGACCGAGGCGGAGACACACCTGCTCCGCGTCCCTGATCGACACGCCAGGCAGAATGATGACAAATTCCTCTCCGCCGAACCGGGCCACGCAGTCCACGTCCCGCAGGGCGGCACGCAGCACTTGGACGACCCTGGTCAACACCGCGTCCCCGGCCGCATGACCGTAGGTGTCATTCACGCGTTTGAAGTGGTCCAGATCCATCAGCGCGACCGCGCTGCTGCGGCCCTGCTGCGCCTGAACGTGCAACTCAGCCAGGATCTGCATCGCGTGCGCCCGGTTCGGCGCGCCGGTCAGTGGGTCACGCAACGCCGCTTCAGCGAAGGCGGCCGCGCGCACTTCCGCGTCACGCGCCTGCTGCTCAATCTGCCCCACCAGGGCCCGCTGCTGGTAGAACCCGTGATACAGGGCGTACACCTGCCGCGTCGCCTCCCGCTGCACGTGAAAGGCTGCGAGCGCCTGACCCTGCTGGGACAGGGCCTCGGCCAGCTGTTCGCGGGCGCGGGTTGCGAACAGCTCGTGACCTGCTGCCGTGAAGGCGAGTACGGCCTGGCGTGCGTCCGCCTCCATGGCGCTCCAGGCACCCGCGGCCTCGTGGACCCGGGCGCGGTCCAGCAGCGCCCGGCCCACCAGCAGCGGTCCATCCGCCTGAACGGCCAGGCTGACCCGCTCGTCGGCCAGTGAAGCGGCGTGCCCAGCCTGTCCGTCCATCAGGGCGACCAGCGTCAGTGCTTCCAGAATCTCGATCACCCGCAGCGGCTGACCCAGCTCATCACGATGGGCGAGCCAGTGCTCGAGGAGGGCCCGCGACACCCTCACCTGTCGCAGGACGGCACCCAGCAGGACCTCACCGGCCAGGTGTGCTCCAGCGGCACTGATCAGGTAATTGATGTGCAGGGCCTGAAGGAGATTCTCGGTGGGGCCGATCAGCACGCCCCGAACCTGCGGGGAATCCAGCAGAGCCTGGAGCCGAAGAACGGCCGCAAGCGACTGCCCACGTTCCATTTCATAGTGCGCGCCATTGACCGCGACCAGGGCCACGCCGCGGTCATCGCCCGCTGCGCGGACGAGTGCATCGGCCAGTGTGAAGTGATGAGCAGCGCCGATGTTGTCGTACACCTCAGCCTGCACCAGGGCAAGGATGACGTGCGCTTTGGCCTTCAGGGACGGCTCGTTAACGGCGCGGGCCAGATCCAGGCAGCTGAGGGCGTGCGTCATGGCCGCCGCCGTGTCGCCGATCTCCATGGCGGCATACGCCGCGTCGCGGTGCAGCAGGGCCAGTGCCTCCGGACCACCTGCCGCCGCACTGATTTGCTCCTGAAGGGCCCTTAACGTGCCCTGCAACGCCGGAATGGATGGTGGAGCCGTCACGGCGTACCTCGGCACACAGGACAACTCGCAGCCGGAAAAGCTGAAGCTCTCACGACGTCTGGAGCTGTACGCGACCCCATCATTTCACCTTGAACAGTACGACGCTGACCTGCACAACTTTATGAATGGCAGCTCCAATGAGCTTGTGACCTGCACTCGACACCCGACGTTCCTCAAACGGACGTGGACTACTTTCAGCGGGTGGTGAATGGTGTTACGCCGCTGGCGGTTCTGGAGAAGCTATATCTCCGAGCGGACGGCGAGGTCGTCTGGTCCCGCTCCAGCGTCTCGCTCCTGCCCGCGCGCAGTGGCGCGGTCACCTCAGTGGTGGTCGTGGCGGACATCACCGAGCTTGAGCGCGCCCAGCGAAGGCTCGAAGCCGTCAACCTCAGCCTCCAGGTGACCCCCAGAGGAAGCCTGCTCGGTCTGGGGGACCGCTCTGGAAGCCGGAGATCTAGAAACCTTCGGGCACACCGTGCGCGTGGTGCAGTACTGCGTGCCCCTCGGTCAAGGGCTGGGCCTTAGTCCTGCGAGCCTCAATGACCTCGAACACAGCGCCAGACTCCACGACATCTTCAAGCTCACCAGCCCCGGTGCGGCGATGCTCAAACCAGGCCGCTTGGACCCCGCGGAATGGGCTCTCATGCAGCGCCACGCCCAGAACGGTGAGGCCATCGCGCTGCGTAAGCCCACACTCCCCCTGAGGCTCTGGACGTCATTCGGTCCCGCCACGAGCGCTGGGACGGCACCAGGTATCCCGACCGCTTGGCTGGTGCGCAGAACCCATTCCTGGCGCGCATCTTCGCAGTGTGTTGACGTGTAGGGCGAGCTGACCAGCGAACGGCCGTTCAAAGCCGCCTGGAACGTCTAGGCGGCACTCGCCGAATGTAGTGCTCAACGTGGTGGGTCACTCGATCCGGACGTGGTGGATGTGTTCACGAGCATATGACTGCCCAGCGCCCCGGAGCCTGACTGAGAGCGTTGAAGGAGATTCAACCTGTGCGAAGTCCAGGTCGCGCCTCGGGCTCCTTGTCAAGGGCTGGGGAGATACACGGAGAACCGGGCGCCCTCGCCCGGGCTCCCGTGCGCCGTGACGGCCCCACCATGGCGCTCCGCGATACGTTTGACGTTGGCGAGCCCCACGCCAGTCCCTTCGAACGCCGTGTCCGAATGGAGGCGCTGAAAAACCTGGAAGAGCCGCCCGGCCTGCGCTGGATCAAAGCCAACGCCGTTGTCCTGCACGTGGAACGTCCAGCCGGGCGGCGTCCGTTCAGCCCACACGGTAATGCGCGCCACAGCGCGGTCCCGGGTGTACTTCAGAGCGTTGCCGAGCAGATTGCTCAGCAGCTGATGCAGCATGCTGCGGTCCCCCTGCACCGTGGGGAGGGCCTGCAGCGTCCAGTCCACCGTGCGGTCCTGGCGGTCCGGGCTCAACTCAGCCCAGACCTGTTGCGTGAGGGCCTCCAGTTCGATCGGTTCAACGTCCAGTGGCAAGGTGGTGTTGCGCGCCAGGACCAGCATGGCGTCGATCACCATGCTCAGCCGCTGGCCAGCGTTCTCCACGACGTCCAGGTGCCGTCGGGCGGCGTCCGGGTCATGGAGTTTGGTGCGGGCCAGGGCCGTGAACCCCAGGACGTGCCGTACGGGCGAGCGGAGGTCGTGCGCCACGCTATGAGTGAAGGCATTCAGCGCTTCGTTGGCGTCCAGCAGGGCCTCGTGCTGCGTCTTGAGTTGCTCGACCAGCGACTCGGCCCGTTCGCGTTCGGCTTCAGCCTGTTTGCGCGGCGTGATGTCACGGTACTGCACGGCAATGCCCTGCTGAAACGGGAAGGCCCGCAGTTCAATCCAGGTCTGCACGGGGTCGTAATGCACCTCAATGTGTTCGGCCTGGCGCAGGGTCATGACCCGGTGACCCAGGTCAAACAGGGGGGTGAGCCTCGCGTCTGGGAAGGTCTCCCACAGCGGCAGTCCCTTCAGGTCTTCAGGCTTACCGGGCCAGCCCACGAACGCAGCGGCCAGCGCGTTGACGAAGGTAAAACGCCACTCTTCATCCACCACGAAAGCGGGATCGGGCAGGTTGCGCAGCAGTTCATGGACTGGGTCGGGGTGCAGGTGCGCGTGACGGGTCATCGCAGGTGGCCACCTGGACGGCCGCGCCGCAAGGCATCCGGGTACACGAGAACAGGCGGCATCAGGCTGATCTGCAGTGAGCCCGCGGTCCAGGGTGCGCCACCCCTCATCGGGTGGGCCTCCTTAGAAAGCAGCAGTCCAGTCGTATCATGGTCAGACCATACTGGACGCCTCCGCCAGGACTCCAGCGGCTGACGCTACGAAGTTGCCGCCTGCATCCAGCAGCGTCCAGTAGTAAGAGGTCCACTCACCGCCGCTTGGGCCGCAAGTGGGCGAACGGCAGTGTCACCCTTGCTTCTGGTCATGAGTGACTATTGTTCGGTTCAGGGCAGGGCAACGGAAGCTGTGCTCCTCGACCCGCTGGCAGCAGCCCTCCGGAGACGGGTGAGGCTGTGGGTAGGTTCACCCAGGGCAAGCCGCTGCGGCCGGGCAGGTCGTTCAAGGAGGCAGGAAGGCTCAAGTAAGGGTCGGTCCAGTCCTGTTCTGTGTCCTGCGGGATTAGGGCCGCCATGGGGCTCCTGTGCCCTATGGCGCGCCTGTTCTAGCCGCTCAGTATTCCCGCGCAGGAGGTCAGGCTCCTGACCAGGAGTCCTTGACTGGGCCGCCCTGAGCTTCAGCGCACGTAGGACGCCCCGTTCAGGTCCAACGTGGCGCCGGTCATATGCCGCGCGAGGCCCGAGGCGAGAAACGCCACCGTGTTCGCCACCTCCTCGGGCGGCACCACGTCTCCGAGTGGAATGTCGCGCGCGATGTCCTCGGCGTGCTCGCGCAGGTACGCCTCAGCCATGTCCGTACGAACCCAGCCGGGCGCCACCGCGTACGCCAGAACGCCGTCACGGGCGTACCCACGCGCGATGGAGCGGGTCAGGGCAATCACGCCGCCTTTAGACGCCGCGTAGTGCATGGCGTCCGGATTGTCCCCCCGGAATGCCGCGCGGCTCGCCACGTTGATGATCGTTCCGCCCCCCCGCACCCGGAAATGCACGATCGCCTCGCGGCACAGATCGGCGACCGCCACCAGGTTCACCTGCAGGGTGCGCGCCCAGGTGTCCGCCCAGTCGCCTGACGGGTCATCCACCGTCACGCTGGGCGCAATACCGGCATTGTTCACGAGCACGTCTACACGCCCCTGCCACGCCGTGGCCGCCTGGAAGAGCGCTGCGCCGGCGCCAGGTGCGCCGAGGTCCGCGCCGAGCGCCAGCGCCCGCTCCGCCCCAAGTTCCTCAACCAGCGCCTGCGCTTCGGCTGCGTTGCGTCCGTAGTGCACGATGACCTGCGCGCCGGCCCCCGCCAGCGTGCGGACGGTCGCGGCGCCAATCCCGCGAGACCCACCCGTCACGAGCCTGACTTTCCCCGTCAGATTCAGCATGACGCCCATTGTGAGGCCAGGCCCGGAAGGTGAGGCCCTCAACGTGTGCAGGGTGTCCCAGCATGGCGTGTGATTCGGCGTTCACTGCATACACCGGAACTGGCGGAACACGCTCGCTCCGGGGTGACGTGTGCGGCGCGATGAGCCACGGCCAGACAGGCAGTCGCTGCCCGACCTCATCCGTGATGATGGCCCCCCCAGCCCGCCTCTAGGCTGCGCCGGTGATTCCCTCAGTCCTGCCCGCGCGCAAGCAGAAGCATTGAAAGCGACTACGGACATCGAGGCACTAACTCGAACTCGGTGTTGAGAAACACAGCGGAAGGCCTGTGACGTCAAGTGGAGCTAGGCGCCTGCGCTTTAGTACGGAATCGGCGTCGTTGGGGAGTGGGGAGAATCTCTTCCAGATACGCCGGTCAGAGGGGGGCCACCGAAAGTGTTTAAGCTCCCCCGGCATGTGTCGGAGCTGAGCCCCGTGGGTCAGCCGGAACGCTGTCCCAGCCTTCAGCAAGTCAAAACCGTCCGCGCCTCTTGAGGGGGCGCGGACGGTCTATCTCTCACGTCTTCAATTTTTGCGCGGCGGACCTGTCAACTTCAGCATGCCCTGCTCATGAGCACCGCTGCTGTTCATGGCGCCCTGGGTCAGTCGGCTGCGACGCTGGCGCGTTCGCTGCTCAGCGGCAGGCCATCCTCACCGAGGGGTTTTTTCAGGATGCCCAGCATCAGGGTGCTGACTACGGTGCCGGCCACGATCGCGGCGACGTACATGGGCAGGTTCGTCACGGCGTTCGGGATGAACAGCACGAAGATCCCGCCGTGCGGGGCGCGCAGCAGGCACCCGGCCGCCATGCTGATCGCCCCGGCGACCGCGCTGCCTGCCATGAGGCTGGGAATCACGCGCAGCGGATCACGCGCCGCAAAGGGAATGGCGCCCTCGGTGATGAACGAGATGCCCAGCACGCCCGCCGCCTTCCCGGCCTCCACCTCGTCCTTCGTGAAGCGGTTTTTGAACACCAGGGTCGCCAGGAACAGCGCCAGGGGCGGGGTCATCCCGGCGGCCATGGTCGCGGCGATCGGGCCGTAGACCTTGGCGCCCAGCAGGCCGGTACTGAAGGTGTACGCAGCCTTGTTGATCGGGCCGCCCATGTCGAAGGCCATCATGCCGCCCAGCAGCGCGCCCAGCAGCGCCGCGCTGGTGTTGCCCAGGCCCTGCAGCCACGCGGTCAGGCCGGTCAGGGCCGCCGCGACGGGCTTGCCGACCACGAACATCATCAGCAGGCCCACGCCCAGCGTGCCCAGCAGCGGCAGGATCAGGGTGGGTTTCAGACCTTCCAGCGTGCGGGGCAGTTTGATCGCGCGGGTCAGCCACAGCACGAGGTACCCGGCCAGGAAGCCCGCGATGATGCCGCCCAGGAAGCCGCTGCCGGTCAGGCCCGCCAGGAAACCGCCGATCATGCCGGGCGCCAGGCCGGGCCGGTCGGCGATGGAGAACGCGATGTATCCGGCGAGGACCGGGACGAACAGCCCGAACGCGCCGTTCGCGCCGATCTTGAACAGGGTGTTGCCGAGCGTCCCGGCGTACTTGTCCTCGTAGATGAAGATGCCCTGGTCCCCGAACTGGAACGACCCGATCGCGAAGGCCAGCGCGATGAGCAGGCCGCCGGCGACCACGAAGGGCAGCATGTGCGACACGCCGGTCATCAGGTGCTTGTAGAAGGCGGGGGTGCCCGCGTTCTTCGCGGCTTTCGCGGCGGCGGCCTGCGCGACGTAGTCGGGGCTGCTGGCATCCGCGCCGCCCGCCGCCGTCACGCCGTGCACGGCCGCCTGCGCCTGCGCCGTGGTGATGACGGCCGCGCCGTCCTTGATAGCGGGCTTCGTGCCGGTCACGTACACGCGCTTGCCGGTGAAACGTGACAGGTCCACGTTCGTGTCCGCCGCGATGACCACCAGGTCCGCGCGGGCGATGTCGTCGGGCGTCAGGGTGTTCCCGGCGCCGACGCTGCCCTGCGTCTCGATCTTCGCGGTGTACCCGAGTTTCTTCGCGCCGCCTTCCAGGCCCTCGGCGGCCATGAAGGTGTGCGCGATGCCGGTGGGGCAGGCGGTGATGCCCACGATGTGCAGCGGCGCGGCGGCGGGCGCCCCGGTGGCGCCGGCGCGGGCCAGCAGCGCGCCCGGATCACGGATGGCGTCCTGCGTCCCGGCGCGCACGATGGTCTTCCCGGCGAAGCGGGATTCGTCCACGGCCACGTCGGCCGCGAGGATCACCAGGTCCGCCTGCGCGATCTGCACGGGGGTCAGGGTGCCTTCCGTGCCGACGCTGCCCTGCGTCTCGACGTGCAGGGTGAGCCCGGCCTGGGCGGCGGCGCGCCGCAGCGACTCGGCGGCCATGAAGGTGTGGGCGATGCCGGTGGGGCAGGCCGTGACAGCGACAATCTGAGCCATACGTTCTCCTGAAGGGGGGGCAGCGACCTGAGGGGCTGCCGCGGACAGTGCGGGAAGGGGGTGAAAACAGGCCGGTGGACTGGAGGGTCAGTGGGTCAGGGGCTGGGCGGCCTCGACCTGCACCTGCGCGGCCAGGACGTCCAACTCCGTGCGGGGAGGCAGGTGCGCGCCCAGGCGGGTGATGCTGCCCGCGCTGAAGGCCGTGGCACGCCGCGCGGCGTCTGCGAGGTTCAGGCCGTCCAGGTGGGCGCTGATCAGTCCGGCGACCATGGCGTCCCCCGCGCCGACGGTGCTTTGCACGGTCACGCGCGGCGGGCGGGCGAACAGCGCCTCCTGCGCGGTCACGAGCAGGGCCCCGCGTTCGCCCTGCGACACGGCGACCAGCTCGGCGCCCCGGCGGATCAGGTCGCGCGCGGCGGCCAGGACCTCGGCGTCGGTGGTCAGCGGGTGCCCCAGCGCCGTTTCCAGCTCGTGGATGTTCGGTTTGACTAGGTGCGGCAGCGTGTCGGCGGTCAGCGCGGCGCGCAGGGCTTCGCCGCTGGTATCCAGCGCCACGAAGCGTCCCTGCCCGCGCAGGCGGGCGATCTCCTCGGCGTAGAAGCTGGCTTGGACGCCCGGCGGGAGGCTGCCGCACAGCGCCACGACCTCCACTCCGGCGGGCTGCGAGCGTAGCGTGGCTTGCAGGTGCGCCAGCGCGCGGGCGCCGACGGTCAGGCCCGGCAGGTTCAGGTCGGTGGTGTCGCCGCGCGCGGGGTCGACCAGTTTCAGGCCCACGCGGGTTGCGCCGGGCACCCGCACGAACTCGTCACTGACGCCCTTGTCGCGGAACAGCGTCTCGAAAGGCGCGGCGTTGTCGCGGCCCAGCAGGCCGGTCGCGGCGACGGGCACGCCCCAGTCGGCCAGGATGGCGGCCACGTTCACGCCCTTGCCGCCTGCGTCCTGCTGCGCGCCCTGAGCGGCGTTCACCTCGCCCCGCTGCCAGCCGCCCGCCTGCACGGTCAGGTCCAGCGCGGGGTTCAGGGTGACGGTCAGGACGCGCGGCGTAACGCTCACGCGCGGACCTCACCGGCACTCAGGGTGCGGGCCAGGGCGCGCACGCTCGCCGCGTCGGGCTGCGCCAGGGCCCGCTCGGCCAGATCGCGCAGGGTGGCGAGATCGTGCTGCCGCAGCGCGGCCTTCACGGCCGGGATCTGCGGGGCGCTGACCGACAGTTCCTTCACGCCCAGCCCGGTCAGGATCAGCGCGCCGACCTCGTCCCCGGCGGCGCCGCCGCACACGCCCACCCACTTCCCGTGCGCCTCGGCGGCCTGCACGGTCAGCGCCACGAGTTGCAGCACGGCGGGGTGCATCGCGTCGGTCTGGCGGGCCAGTTGTGGGTGCAGGCGGTCCATGGCCAGGGTGTACTGGGTCAGGTCATTCGTGCCGACGCTGAAGAAGTCCACCTCGGGGGCGAGCTGAGCGGCGAGCAGCGCCGCCGAGGGCACCTCGATCATCACGCCCAGCGGAATGCGCGGCGCGTCCAGCTCGGCGCGCACGTCATCGAGCAGCGCGCGGGCGCGGCGGAAGTCCTCCAGGGTGCTGATCATGGGGAACATGACGTGCACGTTCGGGTGATCCTTCGCGACGCGCACGATGGCGCGCAGCTGCGGCAGGAACAGGTCCGGGCGCTCGAAGCACAGGCGGATGCCGCGCAGGCCCAGGAAGGAGTTGTCCTCACGCTCCAGGCCCAGGTACGGCACGTCCTTGTCCCCACCGATGTCCAGCGTGCGGATGATCAGCGGGCGCTCGCCGAGCGATTCGGCCATGGCGCGGTACTCGCGTTCCTGCTCGTCCTCGGTGGGGACGCTGTCGCGCTCCAGGAACAGGAACTCGGTGCGCATCAGGCCCACGCCCTCGGCCCCGGCGTCGAGCGCACCGGGCGCGGCGGCGGCGCGGTTGATGTTCGCGGCGATCTCCACACGGGCGCCGTCGCGGGTCGCGCCGGGGCGGTGCCGGTCGGCGCGGGCGCGGTCCAGTTCGGCCTGCAGTTGCCCCTGGCGGGCGCGGGCGGCCTGCACGTCCGCCGCCGAAGGGTTCAGGTACAGGGCACCCGCCTGCCCGTCGAGGATGGCGGGGGTGCCGTCCGGGATGTCCAGCAGGCCACTGCCGGCGGCGACCACGGCGGGCAGGCCCAGCCCGCGCGCGATGATCGCGGTGTGGCTGGTCGGGCCGCCCTGCGCGGTCACGAAGCCCAGCAGGCTGCCCTCGCTGAAGCGGGCGGTGTCGCTGGGCGTCAGGTCCGGGGCGAGCAGGATCGCGGGGGCGGCGCCCTCCAGGCGGTCCTCGCCCAGGCCCAGCAGGCGGCGCAGCACGCGGCGCTGCACGTCGCCCAGGTCGGCGGCGCGCGCGGCGAGGGTCGGATCGTCGAGTTTCTGCAGCTGCGCGATGCGCTCGCCGCTGGCCTGCTGGTACGCCCAGGCCGCGCCGTGCCCGTCCAGAACGAGATTCACGGCGTCCTGCACGGTGCCCTCGTCGGTGAGCAGTTCGCGGTGCGCGCGGAAGATCGCGGCCCGGTCGGCGTGCCCCGCCTGCGTCTGCTGCTCGATCAGGCCGTCGAGTTCGGCGGCGGCGGCGTTTAGTGCGTCGTCCAGCGCCTGCGCCTGCGCGGTCGCCTCGCCGGGCTGGTCGGTGACGTGCAGTTCGGCCGGACGGTACACGCGGGTCTCGCCGATCACCAGGCCGTCGCTGGCCGGGACGCCCTCGATGGTCGCCCCGACCTGCGTAGGCCGCCAGTCGGCCTCACGCCGCACGGGCTCGGCCGGGGCGGCCAGGCTCAGGTCGTCGCCCAGCCCGGCGCGGATCGCGTCGGTCACGGCGCCCAGCGCCGCCTCGCTGTCCGCCCGCACCGTCAGGACGCTGCCGCGCTTCAGGCCCAGGCTGAGCAATTCCATCAGGCGCAGCGCGTCTGCGCTCTGCCCGCCGTGCTCTACCCGCACGCGCGCGCCCAGGCGGCGCACCAGATTGGCGAGCATGGTGCCGGGCCGGGCGTGCATGCCCAGCGGGTTGGGCAGGGTGACCTGTGCGCTGAAGGGCAGCGCCGGACCGGCGGTGGACGTGGCGGGGTCCTCGGCGGTGGCCTCGCCGGTCAGGGCGCGCTGCACCAGGGCCGCGTCGCCGGTCGTCGAGAGCTGCTCGACCAGGGCGTCGTCGGCGAGCACGCGGGTCAGGCGGCGCAGGATGTCGAGGTGCTCGTCGCTGGCCGCCGCGATCCCCACAACGAGGCGCACGGTTTCGCCGCCCTCGCCCCAGGCGACGCCCTGCGGGAGTTGCAGCACGGCGATGCCGGTCCGGTGGATGAGGTGGCGGGTGTCGGGCGTGCCGTGCGGAATGGCGATGCCGCTGCCCAGGTAGGTGTTCGCCTGACCCTCGCGGGCGAGCATGCCGCCTAGGTAGGCGGGGTCGACGTTCCCAGCGCCGGCCAGCAGCGAGGCGACCTGTTCGATGGCGGCCTGTTTGCTGCTGGCCTGCGCGCCGAGGCGGATCAGTGAGCGGGGGAGGTTGATCATGGTTGCTTCTCCTGTGGGGAGAGCGGGACAGCCACCCGCTCGCCTGCCGATTCCTGACGAATCGTGATCAATTTTGAGCAATTTCGATCATAGTTGACATGGCCCTGACCATCAAGTGCCCAGGTCACCCTTGCCTGGACACGCCCGCCACCACGGCAGAAACGCGCCCTCACCCACCCCTGTTCCCACGCGCTACCATGAGCAGAGATGAACGCCCCCCTCGCGGAGGACCGCCTCCAGCGCATCCTCGACCTGCTCTCCCGCCACGGCCGGATGCGCACCACCGCCCTGACCGAAGCGCTCGGCGTCAGCGGCGCCACCACCCGCCGCGACCTCGACCTGCTCGCCAGCCGCGGCCTGATCCGCAAACTCCACGGCGGCGCGGCCCTGGCCAGCCAGGACCAGCAGTATGCGGACCGGCAGCAGCTCCACCAGGACGCCAAAACCCGCCTCGCCCAGACCGCCCTGAGCCTCATTAACCCCGGCGCGACCCTGTATCTCGACGCGGGCACCACGGCTCTGGCCGTCGCGCAGGCCCTCCGGCGCACCCCCCAGCTGACCCGCACGCTGCGCGTCGTCACCCACGGCATCGACGTCGCCTACGAACTCAACGGCGAATGCCCCCTCTACGTCGTCGGCGGCGAACTCTACGGCAGCACCTACAGCCTGACCGGCCCCGATGCCCTGGACACCATCCGCCGCTACCGCTACGACCTCTTCCTGGTCGGCTGCACCAGCATCGACCCCACCCGCGGCCTGACGAACAGCAACCTCATCGAGGCCCAGCAGAAAGCCGCCATCATGACCCAGGCCACGCGCACCGTCCTCATCGCCGACCACAGCAAATGGGGCCCCACGGGCTTCGCCACCTTCGCCACCCTGAACCAGGTGCAGGACTGGGTCACCGACCACGCCGGACCCGTCGCCCGCTGCGCCTTCGAGGACGCCGGCGTGCGCATCCACGCCAGCACCTGACAGTACTGCTCAGCTGCGTCCGAGAGCATCGAAGCCTCACAGCATCTGATGACGACCTCTCGCTCCGCTCGATTTGGCTGAAGGAGGCTGTGTACGGACTCCGACGTCCCAGTCTCCAACACGTATTGGCAGGCTCAGCACCTGACACTTCGGGAAGCTGACGTGCGAGCGGTTGGGAACGGCGTTCCGAGGAGTGCAGACATTCCCAGAAGACCTTGCCGCCCCACCACACCCCTTAACTCAGGATCTGCCATCCGATCCGCGCCTGACTCACGACCACCCGCCCGCGCTTGTCCCGCCGAGGGGCGTGGGTCTCTGTCCGCTGTGCGCCGATCCGAGTCATCCAGGCCAGCACAATACACAGTAGTCCGAAGAGCCGAGAGATTCGTTCAGGGGCTGTCATGTGTGGCCTCAAAATTCAGCCCGCGGGCTTTCAATGCGGAAAACGCCGATTCAATCGCCGACCTGAGCTGATAAGTCCGCAACACGTCCAGCACGGGCAAATCGGATGCCACGATCACCCTGTCTCCCTCGAAGGACAGGGTAATGACCATGTGCATCCAGCCCCCATACACCCACGTTCGCTCGAATAGGGTGCGCACCTGTCCCAGTTGCAGCATCGTGAATAGGTCTTGCACCAGTTCATCCTCGATCCTGGTGTTCTCCCGGATGCGGATACACTGCCGGATGCGTTTCCAGCGCAGGAGCGCAGCAACGAGCACCACTCGCGCCCCACGAACTCCCGATCTGCGATGACGACGGCCCACCGTCGAGCGGGCAGGACGTTGAGCAATTGAGCAACCAGCAGGATTCGGGCGGCAGTACAACTGTTGCCTTGATGGGGCAGCATCGACCAGACGAGTGGGATCACCGCGCCCCCGAGGAGGGCGCCCAGCACGAGGATGTTCAGCAGGGTCCGGCCATAGTGCCACGTCGTGCGGTCCATGATGAGGGTGAGCTTGCCGTCGGGCAGTAAGTGAAGCAGGACGTCACAGATGTACTGCCCAGTGAGTTGAGCGTCGTGGCAGACCCGGGCAACCGTCCGAGTCTTTGATTCCAGCGTGGCTGATCTGGGGAGGTGGAGTGCGATCTTGCGGTGGAGCGTGGATTCGACCTGGAGGACGGCCAGAAGGACTTCCGCGAGCCGTCTCAGCGCATCGAGGCGGCGACGAGGGAGATGGGCTTTGAGGTGGGCGGTCAGTGTGTCGGCATGGAATCGGGCAGTATCGGGGATCGTCTCAGACCCAGATGCCGTCCGTTGTCACGCTCCACTGCGTTCGGGACGCCATTTCTGGCGAAATCAGGTGCTGACCACACCTGCCCTTGATTTCCGCCAATACTGTAGGGAATGTCCACAGTTGGTGCGTCTGACCTTGATCGTCTCCAGGTGCTCCTCGCTCAGCGCACCTTCCTGCTTGCGTTTCATGACGCAGTGAAGCCACTCGCCGACCCGGTCGACATTCTGACGACGGCGATTCGCGTGCTGGGCCAGCACCTGGGCGCCAACCGGGTTCTGTACTTCGAGATCCACGGGAACAATTACGTCGTCGAGCACAATTACGTCCACGGCGCTGCGGCACTCACGGGCACCTTTCCGGTGGACTCATTCAGTCCGCGGGTGCTGGAGGCCCAGCAGGCTGGCCGAACCGTGGCCGTCTCCAATGTCGCTGCCGATCCCGGCCTGAGCGCGGAGCGGAAAGAAGCGTATGCGGCGATCGCAGTTGGTGCGCTGGCCGACGTGTCTCTGGTCAAAAATGGCACATTCATCGCTGGGCTGGCCATCCATTTCTCCCAGCCACATGCGTGGACGCCCGAAGAGATCACGCTGTGTGAAGACGTCGCCGAACGGACATGGAGCGCCGTGGAACGGGCCCGCGCCGAAACCGCGTTGCGGGAATCGGAGGACAAATTCCGCAGCCTGTTCAATTCCATCGACGAGGGGTTCTGCATCGTCGAGCTCCTGTTCAGCGAGAACGGGAGACCGGTGGATTACCGGTTTATTCAGGCGAATCCGGCCTTCGTTGAGTTGACGGGCCTCCCTGCTGACGCCCTCGGCAAAACTGCACGGGAGCTCGTCCCAGATCTGGAAGCGTTCTGGGTGGAGACGTACGGCGAGGTCGCGCTGACGGGCCAGGCCGTGCGGTTTGAGAACCGATCGGACGCGATGAACCGCTGGTTCGATGTGTACGCCTCCCGCATCGGTGGCGACGGCAGTCACCAGGTCGCCATCGTGTTCAACAACATCAGTGAGCGCAAACAGGCGGAAGCTGACATCAGGGAACTCAACCGCCTCCTGGAGGCGCGCATTGAGGAAAGGACTCGCAACCTCGCTGTTGAGCGCGCCGCCCTGGAAGTGGCGAATGATGAGCTGCAGGCGTTCAATCACAGCGTCTCGCACGATCTGATGACGCCGCTGCGGCACATCACCGGTTTCGCGCAGTTGGCTTCCAGGAGCCTTGACGATCCGCAAAAGAGCCGCCGTTACCTGGACATCATCGTCCAGGGCGCGCAGCGCATGGAGACGATGATCGAGGGCATGCTGGCCTTGTCACGAACCGGACAGCGCGAACTGAGCGTGGGCATGGTGGATCTGAACCATCTCCTCGAACAGTCGCGGCTTGATGTGCAGGTTCAACATCAGGGCCGGATCATTGAGTGGCGGTTGGGCCAACTCCCTGTCGTTCAGGGTGACCGCGTGACGCTGCAGCAGGTGATGACCAACCTCCTGGAGAACGCGGCGAAATACAGTCGGGAACGCGATCCAGCGGTCATTGAGGTCTGGGCTGAAGAGGACGTGCAGCACTGGACGGTTGTTGTGCGGGACAATGGAGCGGGCTTCGATCCGGCGCGGGCCGGCCAGCTGTTCGGGATGTTCCAGCGCCTCCACCATCAGGACGAATTCAACGGTACAGGGATTGGCCTGTCGTTGGTGCGGCGGATCATCACCCGACATGGCGGGACAGTGAGTGGGACAGCTGCCCTGGGTCAAGGAGCAACGTTCTGCTTCACCTTGCCCAAACCTGAACGTGCGCCAACCATCATTTAAGTGTCCAGGCTTTCAATTGTGAATATTCTCAAGCTCCTGATGCTTCGGGTCGCTGCGGTATTGACGATCGTGAACAGAGTGCCACGTCCCTGAAGGCAACCCAAGAGCACAAGTCCACCGCACTGCCTGGCTGAGTGCATATCACCCGATCCGCGTGTGAATCACGACCCTTTGTCCGTGGTTGTCTCGCTGAGGGGCGTGAGTCTCTGTCCGCTGCGGGCCGATCCGGGTCATCCAGGCCAGCGTGAGACACAGCAGTCCGAACAGTCAGGACATTCACTCTGGAGTGGTCAGGTGCGTGGCCTCCAGCTTCAGCCCGCGAGATTTCAACGGGCTGACCACGGAGTCAATGCCCTAGCGGACACGACAGGGGTACAACACGTCCAGCATGGGCACCTCCGACGCGACGATCACCTTGTCCCCACGGGGACAGCGTGATGACCACGTGCAGTCAGCCCCCATAGACTCACGTCCGCCTGAACAGGGTGCGCACCTCTCCCGGTTGCAGCGTCGTGAGTAGATCCGCACTGCGTCCATGACGCCATTTCAGCCGAAGTGTCAGGTGTTGAGCTCGGGCGTACAGAGCAAAACATTCTCGATTCTGTTTTCGTCGTTTGAAGCTAAGCTGAGCACGTTCCTGCTGCCGAGACAGACGATGGCTTTGCTCCGCGAGAGTGTTGCAGCGGGCCGTAGAAACACCTTGGATGTGCTTCACCCTGTGGGCCACAGGCCTGCCCGGATGGCCGCCCTATCGCTCTACAGCTTGTCCGTGTGGATCGAAACTGGTGTGGACGGCTAGGAGGTGCGCGTTCTCGCCGAATTCGGCGTGCAGGCGTTTTATGAACGGGATGCTGCGGGAGAGGCAGCTGGGGCATTCGAGGTTGAAGGTCATGAGCAAGCACAGGCCGCGCTGACTTCCCTTCGGCGGGACAGCGACGGCTTCTGGCTGCTTTCAGTTGCTCGGGCTGCCAGTCCCGACCGTCAGCACTCCGGTTTCCCAACGTGTCAGGTGCTGAGGCATGATCTGCCAGAGAGCGGCCGGAACTAGCGTTTCGATCATCTCAGTACCCTCGTCCAGCCGTATGGTCCCCAGGCTCTTCCATGGTTATCCATCAGAGTGCACGGCGCGCTGCGGCGAGGTACACCGTCACCGCCGACGGTGCGTGGAGTGGGGAGACGGCAGGTTTGAGTGGCGTCCGCAGTGAAGTAGCTTTTCATGACGTGCGGGATCAACAGGCGGCCGAGTGACCGAGCGATTGCACAGGACGGGTACACTAGGGGTCATCCGTTCACCGGCCGATTCAGCTGTCCTCCGGGCACTGCTGCAAGCAGCGCCTCGTCAGCGCGCACCATTCATCCTCTCCACCGCTTGAGGCTCTCCCGTGCCAGAACACCACGCTCAGATGTTCAATGTCGTCTTCCAGCACGCTCGACTGGGCATGGCGCTCGTGAGCCTGGACGGCCGCTACATCACCGTGAACGACGCGCTGGGGCAGATGCTGGGCGTCCCGGCCTCCGAGCTCGCCGGTCAAGCCGCTGAGCAGTTCATCCATCCAGACGATCTCCCGGTGAACAGCGCGGAATTCAGTGCCCTCCGGAACGGCTCGCAGCGCGAGTTCACCGCGGTCCAGCGGTACAGTCCGCGGACGGGCGGCGTCCTGTGGCTCGAGGTGTCGGTCGTTGCGGTCACCGATGAGAGGGGCCAGCTGGCCTGCGCCGTGACGCAACTGCGTGACGTCACCGCCGAGCGGGCGCAGGCCGAGCGACTCCAGGCACTCAGTGACCAACTGGACGTGGCGGTGCAGGCCACCGAGGACGGCGTGTGGGACTGGCCGGTGGGCACCCCGTGGGTGCAGGTCACCGAGCGCTGGCAGGTCTTGATGGGCGGTGACCCTCAGGCGCGCCGCGCCTCGCTGCGCTGGTGGTGGCAGCGCATTCACCGTGCCGATCGTCCCCAGGTGCGCAGCCAGCTGCAGGCGCACCTTGCGGGGACACGCCCGAACGTGGATGTGGTGCACCGCGCGCTGCTCCCGGACGGTCACTGGCGTTGGTTGGCCTTCCGAGGCCGCATTGTGAAACGCAGCCCGGAGGGCCGCCCCGTCAGGATGGCCGGCACGTTGACGGACATAGAAGACCGCCTGCAGACCCAGCAGGACCTCCAGATCCTGCTGGATCACCTGCCTGTGATGATCGGCTACTGGGACGCGCAGCAGCGCAACCGGTTCGGCAATCAGCGGTACGTCGACTGGTACGCCCAGCCGCCAGCGCAGCTGCACGGCCAGCAGCTTCGTGACGTCATCGGTCCCGACCTGTATGCGCGCAACCGGCCGTTCATTGAGAAGGCCTTGCAGGGCGAACCGCAATCGTTCGAGCGGCGCATCACCACCCCGGATGGACGCGTCCTGGACACGCTGCTGCAGTACATTCCGGACCGGCGGGGGCCGGACGTCCGGGGATTCTACGTGCTGGGCACCGATATCACCGCGTACCGTCAGACGGAGCAGGACCTTGACGCGCAACGTGAACTGTCCCGGATCACGCTGGAAGCTATTGGCGACGGGGTCATCACCACCGACGCCGACGGGCGCGTCACGTTCATGAATCCGGTCGCGCAGCGCCTGACCGGCTGGCAGGAAGCTGAAGCGGTGCGCCAGCCTATTGAACAGGTGATGCCGCTCTGGAACGATCAGGCGAGGCGCGCGGTGCTGAATCCCATCCGCGTGACCTTGCGGGAGCGGCAGGTGGTCCGCCTGTCCTCCAACGCGGCGCTCCGCAGCCGCCTCGGTGGAGTGGCCCACATCGAAGACACGGCCGCGCCGATCTTTGACCGCAGAGGTGACCTGATCGGGGGCGTGATCGTCTTCCACGACGTGACGGAAAAGCAGCACCTGGCGGAGCGGATGAGTCACCTGGCCCGGCACGATCATCTGACGGGCCTGCCGAACCGGACGACGCTGCTGGATCAGTTGGCCCTGACGCTTGAGCAGGCGGGCCCACAGCAGCCGGCCTTCGCCGTGCTGTTCGTGGACCTCGACGAGTTCAAGCAGGTCAACGACACCCTCGGGCACGCGCTCGGTGACGAGGTGCTGCGGCAGGTCGCCGCCCGGCTCCAGCTGGAGATGCGCAGTACGGACGTCGTGGCCCGTCAGGGTGGCGATGAATTCCTGATCCTCCTGGCTGAAGCGGTCACTGCGCCTGAAATTCAGGCCATTGGCGAGCGGCTTCTACGGACCCTGCGGCGTCCCTTCGACGTGGGAGAGCATCACGTGACCGTCTCGGCCAGTCTCGGCGCCGCGCTGTATCCGGGGGACGGAACCGACGCAGACATCCTGATTCGGCGTGCGGACGCCGCCATGTACCGGGCGAAAGCGGAGGGCCGGGACCGGCTGCGCTTCTACGACGCGCAGCTGGACGCTCAGGTCCGAGAACAGCAGGTGATGATGAGGGCGCTGCGGACAGCAGTGCAGGCGCAGGCGTTCCACCTGGTATACCAGCCGCAGGTGAATGTCCGCACGGGCGCGGTTGTGGGCGTTGAGGCGCTGCTGCGGTGGACCCTGCCGGATGGCAGCAGCGTGTCCCCTGCGACGTTTATTCCGCTGGCGGAGCGGATGGGGGTGATGCTGCACCTGGGGACCTGGGTGCTGCGTGAGGCGGCGCGTCAGGCGCAGGCGTGGCGGCAGGCTGGCGCACCCACGCGCGTGGCGGTGAACGTGTCCGCGGCGCAGTTCCAGGATCCACAGTTCGTGGCGGCGGTCCGGGCCGCCCTGGCGGATCACCTGCTGCCAGCCGAGCTGCTGGAGCTGGAAGTCACGGAGACCCTCCTGATGCATGACGTGCCCCGCGTGCGGCAGGTGCTTCAGGAACTCAAGGGTCTGGGGGTGACCCTGTCACTGGATGATTTCGGGACGGGGTATTCCAGCCTGAGGTACCTGCAGGCCTTCCCGATTGACACGTTGAAGATCGACCGGTCTTTTCTGTCCAGTGAGCATCAGGGAGATCAGGTGATCCTGGGTGCCATCGTGAGCCTGGGGCGGACACTGGGACTCCAGGTGATTGCAGAGGGCGTCGAGACGCCCGCACAGGAACGGCTCCTGCTGGCCCTTGGGTGTGAGTGGATGCAGGGGTTCCTGTATGCCCGGCCGATGACCGTGGACGAGTTGGACCTCTGGCGCGGTGCGTGGGGGCAAAGACGGACCCGGGTGAGTGGGCCATGACTTCAAGGACAGGCAGACACAATCTGTAAGCCAGCACCTTGCATGAGTGGTTGTATCGGCATAGAATCGCCAAGTTATCTTTCAGGTCCGCAGTGAATAGGTCCCGTACCAGGAGAGTCATGGTGAAGGGCTTCGGACGTGGAAGATCAGGAGTTGAATATGGCTTCAGGTACAGTCAAGTGGTTTAACGCAGAGAAAGGGTTCGGGTTCATCCAGACCCCCGGGAGCCCCGACGTGTTCGCGCATTTCAGCGCCATCCAGGGCAGCGGCTTCAAGAAGCTGAACGAAGGCGACGAAGTCGAATTCGACATCGAAGACGGCCAGCGCGGCAAGGGTCCCCAGGCCAAAAACATTGTCGTGACCAAAGCGGCGCCCGTGAGCGAGTACGGCGATCGGCCCCAGCGCCGCGACGACCGCTGGTAAGCTCAGTCCACATCAAGAAGGAGAGCCTTTGTCGGCTCTCCTTTCTGTTGTGAGGGGCCTGCCAGCAGGTTCAGTGCCACGAGGGGCCAGCGGATGACGGCCGGGACCCTGTTCGGCCGACGTTGACTGTGAGTCTGGCGCTTTTTTGGAATCAATTGAGTTCGCGTGCAGGATTGCATTCGAAATGTATGCTAGGCTCAGGAGTGTTAATTTTAAACGGTATTTATCATGTGCAGCCCAATAAAAAGTTGACGATTCTTCCCGAGATCAAAGCGCAACCCAAAGGTACGCTTGAATCGGACATCACTGCCTTGCGCGTCGCGTGCGAAATCAGTGGTCGGTGCGACGTCCAGGTGATGACGCAGCACGGCATGATGTTGGGCACATTAGTGGAACGGAAACCCTTGCAGCTCCGCCTATGGCAGTTTGAAGGCTATCTGGCTTTCCCTGCCAAAGCGTAAATGTACGGACTGAGCCCTCATCAGGGAACTCCCTGCACGATCAAAACAGTTTGAAGACGTCAATCAGGGATAGAAAGTCAGCCCCCACCCCAGTTCTGGGGTGGGGCGTTGCACATTGGGGTTCGGCAGGGGCGTGGCCGCTGAGGTGCTGAGGGACAAGCGTGCGGCGCTGGCGTGACTTAGAGCCTGAGGACAGAACACGTCGGACTATGTTCCGATCATGGTCGAGCAGCTCGTACCCGA
>NZ_BMPE01000027.1 GCF_014647435.1 Deinococcus radiotolerans
TCGCAGAAATACCGTACAGGAGCCGACTTTCTGCTGCCTACTGTGCGTTTTGAAGGGTAGTCAGGTCAAAACGCGTAACGCCCCCTGCGGTCAGCCGAAGCTGAGACAGGAGGCGCGATCGCCTGAGTTGTCCATGCTTTACCCGCCCGGGAAGAGGCGTCTGAAGGCCATCTCGATCAGCAGGGCGGCGAAGGGGCTGTTCAGGAGCATCAGCAGCCACTGCGCGCTGGGTGGGGCGAACTCGCGCACCAGGGACTGCACGACCGCCAGCACGAACGCCGCGCGGGCCGTGCCCGCCAGGACCGGCTTGAGTTCCTGGGCCGCCTGCACCGCGGCTTCGATCAGGGCGCCCACTTCGGTCCAAGTGGCGCCGTCGCGAAGGGCCTGCGCCTTGGTGACGAGGTTGGGCAGGTGCTGGTCCAGCCAGGGCTGCACGATGGCCGTGTTCAGGGGCGCGCCCTGACGGGTGGCGGTGCCGAGGGCGACGAGGGCGGACAGAATCGTGAACTGGTTCATGGGGGACCTCAATGGGCGCGGCCCCCTGTGATGGGGGCCGGTGAGAGGGTGGATTGTCAGCGCCCCATGGGGCACGGCGGGCCTACTCGGTTCGTTCGAGCTGCAGCGCACCGTCCGGGTACAGGCTCAGGCGCGTGCCGTTGTAGATGGTGGGCTTCCCGTCCCACTGCACGTTCTCCCCGCCCGTGCCCCGCAGGAAGATGCGCGGAACGGGCGGGGACTCCGGCAGCGCGGCCAGCGCCCGGCAGTGGTACGCCTCCCGGTCCGGCAGGCCATTCAGCCCCCCGTTGATGCGCCGCGTGATGCCCTCGAAGTCCCCGGCGTCCGCCAGGATGTTCAGCTTCCGCTGATCCCAGTACGCGCAGGCGATCCGCGCGGCCGTGCCGGGATGGGCCGCCAGGTCCGGCTGCGCTTCCAGCGGCAGGCCCAGCAGCGCCCCGTACGTGCGGTAGTTGTGCCGCCCGGTGAGTTGAATCCAGCCGCGGCCCCGGTAGCGGTACCCGTCGCCCGGCTGCGTGTTGCCGAGGTCCGCGCGGCCCTCGTAGCGCCGCTGCGCTGGGGTGGGGCCCCAGAGCTCCTCGAGGTACCGGAATCCGGCCGACTCGTGCGCCAACTGTGCCAGGAACGCGGCCACGCGCGCCCGGGTGGTGATGCCCGCCCGCGCCGCCGGATCGGCGAGAGCAGAGGCCACCTGGGCGGCCTGAGTGGCGGTGAGCGTGGGCACAACGGTTCTGATGAGGTCAGGCGCAATCATATTCTTCCCTCCCTTGGTGAATGAGTCGGGCGCGGCGTTCAGTCATGCCCAGCACCGCCCAGATGCCGTCGAGCAGCGCCCAGATCACCATCAGCAGGCCCGCGCAGTTCCGGTACGTCTCCTCAATCGGGATGAACGGTGGGATGGGCGCGGCGTTCGCATGCCGCCACACGAAAAACACGCCCACCAGGGCGTGCACGAACACCGCGAACAGGCGGCGCAGTCGCTGCTCTGGCCAGGACAAGGCCATCAGGATCAGGCGGACCAGAGCGGACAGGAACCACCCGCCGGCCAGGACCGCCCACATGAGTTTCAGCCAGTACCCTTCGATGATCACGTGACGTCACCTTCCTTCTTCGGGGCCGTCGGACCGCCCGGACTCGTGAGTTCGCCGAGATCGACGTTGTACTTCTGCCCGATGAGCTTCACGGCGGCCCGCAGGGTCCAGAGGGGTGGGATCGCGCCAGCGAGCGTACCGATGGTGGCGCAGACGTAATCATCCAGGCTAGTGAGCTGCGCCAGGAGGACCGTGGTGCTGGCGCTGAACACCAAGGACAGCAGCAGAAAGCCATAGAGCTTGCCTTTGTCCTTGGCCATGTCCATGGCAAGGCTGGTGCCGAGTTGCGCGATCAGGCCCAGCGTGGCGGAGACGGCGGCAAGGAGCCAGAGCGGCGGGACGGCGGGTTTATCCATGAGGCTCCTGAGCATGAAGAACGCCCCAAGCGTGAATGCTGGGGCGGTACAAGAAAACGTGGTGTGCTGATGACCGGGTCAGCGCAGAATGGACGCTGCTATGCCCGATAATCAGTGAGCGGCCCATCATGACGGTGGGCCGCGCGTTCGTTGAAGATCGACTACCAGCATGATGAGCTCCTCAAAAACAGACGAATTGCACGAATGCCGAAAGCAACCATGCGTCATTTGCATTTCTAACAAGATTTCTCGTATAACGACCCTTATGGCCTACATGAAATTGAGTGAACAGGTTCAGAAACTCAGCAACCCCCAGCGGAGCGATGCGTTTATCAAACTGTTCCAGGAAGCGGTGCGATCCGGCAAGATCGACGGTGCGTACCTCCCCGAGCGCTTCACGATGCCCAAGCAGTTCACCCGCCGCGGCAGTGAGGACACGTACCAGAAGGACACGCGTGAGATGATCTTTGATCACACGCCCGCGTTCGATGAGTGGTTCGAGGAAACGAACCGTGATCTGGCGGCCGCACGCCGTGGCGGAACGGTCAAGCCCAGCCTGCAAGCGGTGGAATCCGGCCTGGTGGACTTTCAGGAGCTGGTGGCCCAGACGCGGCAGAAGATGCAGGCCAGTTACGAGAAGGGCCAAGCGTTGGGCAACAGTCGCAAAGCGGCGAGTAAGCCTACGGCCCCAAAACGCAAGACGAAGAAGTAAGAGTTTCAGATTCATTGATCAGTGACTGGGCTTTGAGTGAAGCCGGTTCACTGATTTCTGAGCGCCTCCTTCTCGGCCAGGGAATGGGAACCGCCCCTGGGCGGGGTAAGGTGGACGGCGCGTGGGTCGGATGGAGAGAACTCACCCCGCACTCGAACGCCGCGACCCTGGGGAGGGCAGCGGCGTTCAACATTCCCGCCAGGCGAGCGTCAGTCAGAGAACCTACACTCGGGGCCATGAGCGGCGAGGCCACAACGGATGACCTGATGCTGCTGGACCTGCATTTCTGAGGGCTCCTGCGGGGTGCGTTGGCGGACGAGGTGCAGGCGCGGTTGGAACACGATCCCGTGTTTCTGGCCTTGGCGGAGCAGTACTTGACGGACTGGCACGCGCTGCTGGATCTTCTGGACTCCGGTGGCCTGGTGCCTGACGGTGCTGAGGCGCGGTTGATGGCGCGACTGTCGGCCACTGAAGCCACCTGAATCGCCCCAGGAGCGGGAGGCCAGGACGGAGGCTAGGGAACGTGAACGTCGTCCGGGTCGGGCAGGGTGCAGCCGGTGGGGGGCACGCCGGGCCAGCCGAGATCCCCGGCGCTGCACCCGGCCGCCACGACGGCCTGCGCAACGGCGTCGGCATGCGCCTCGCGGGCCGTGCAGTGCCACGCGGGCTGCACGGCGCAGGGGACGCCTTCCCACTCGCGCATCAGGCGCTTGTGGTGCCAGGTCCAGACGTGCGTGAGTTCGTGGGCGATCAGGAACGTGTTGCTCGCGTGCCGCGCCTCGATCCGCACGCGGTACCCGTCCGCACGGCCGTCGAACGGATTGAGTGACCCGTCCGGCACCACCAGGGCGGTGTAGGGCACGCCCCACGCGCGGGTGGGGGACGAGGGCGGCAGCAGCTGGCCGCACCCGGTGAGGAGTGCGGCCAGCAGGGTCAGGCTCCAGCGCCGGTGTCTCATGCGGGGGGCAGCAGCGTGAGCCGCATCTCGTCGTACTGGCCGCCCGTCTGACTGACCGCGCGGACCTTGTAGGTCTTGGCCGGGTCGAGCGTCCAGGGGCTGGACTTCTCGATGTAGAAGCCGCCCTGCGTGAACGAGTCCACCACGGCGCCGTTCTCCAGCAGCTCGACCAGGAACGTCGCGCCGTTGGTTTCGGACTCCATCTTGACGGTGTGCACGCCCGCCACCTGCGGGTAGATGTCGATGCTGGTGCCCGCGCCCGCGCCCGGGAAGAACGACACCACGTCGTTGCTGACGGAGAGGAACGACGGCGTGGTGTCCATGTGCAGGTATTCGAACAGCACTACGCCTGCGCTGGTGTCCTCGGCCGGGCGGCTGATCTCCAGCTGCATGGTCGAGGCGGGGTTCATCGTGGGATTGCCCCCGTACTGGCGCGGGTAGATGTCGTTGTGGGTTTCCACGCCGTTCTCCAGCAGGCGCACGGTGTACCGCCCGCCGACCCGCGCCTGCACGTTCAGCAGGTAGGGCGCTTCCGTGTCGGGTGCGAGTGTGAACGTCTTCAACGTCTCACCGGGTGCGAAGGTCAGCGAGTACCGGGGGCCCAGATCCAGGGTGGGCGGCTCCGGAGGCGCGGGAATGGGGCGGCCCATCTGCCAGTAGTCCACGCGGGTCTGCCCGCTGATCACGTCCACGCGCAGCGCCTGCAGGAGTGCGCCGGTCAGCCCCCGCATGCCCAGGCCTGGGGTGTACTCCGGAGCGACGGTGGCGTCGAGCAGGCCCATGCGGGCGCTGCCGCTGGCCACGACCACGTCGGCGTGCGTCGCGCCGTCCGGGACGGTCAGCGACTGGGTGTTGCCCGCGTTCAGGATCTGCGGCGGGTACGCCTTGTTCGGACTGACGGCCTCCACCGTCTGCACGGGCAGGGGGTCGTCCACTGAGACAGGCGCGGCCGTGCCGTCCGCGCGGGCCCAGAACAGGAGGGTGACGAGGTGCTCGGCGCGCAGGAAGCTGGTGAGCTGTCGGATGAGGTTGATCATGGATCTCCTTTCCGGCGAAAGGGAAGGCCCCACCGCGCCGGACGACGGTGGGGGCCACGAGGGGTCGGGTTACTCAGCGGTCAGGGAAACGGACCAGAGCGTGCCGTCCCAGCGGCAGAACCGCAGGGTGGGGGCAGCGCTGGTGTCCTCGGGGTCCACGATCTCGAACCCGCTCAGTCCCAGCGCCGTGGGTGAGGCGACCACCCGCATCCCCCCTGCGCTGAGCGCGCCGACGCCTCGCCACTCGGGCAGCACGGCGCTCATGCACGGCCGCCCCGCCTGCAGGCCGGACGAGTCCAGGGCCTGCGTGTTGCTCCAGTTGCGCCCGGCGGTGCTCGTCTGATTGGTGGCCAGCAGCTGGACGTCCGCGCCGAACTCCACTTCCAGGTACCCGCCGCGCGGGATGGTCAGCGGGTACCCGGCCCCAGTCACGTCCAGCGCCGCGCCGCCCGGGTCGGTGGTGACGGCCACGTCCGAGCCGCTCAGGGCGTCCAGCTGCACGTCGTTCAGGTCGAAGATACTCACGCCGTAGATGTCGGCCGTGCTCAGCACCTGCCCGGGCGCAGGGCTGAGGTACACGCCGGTCACGCTCACCGGCTTCCCCGCGGTGCCGACACTCAGGCGGACTTTCCACGCTGTCAGCACCGTACTGTTCGGGCTGGTGAAGCCGGTCTGGGGCTGGGCGCTCAGGCTGATGTACCCGCCTCCGGAGCCTCCCCCAGGGTTCTGCTCGACACCGGTGAGGCGATCGTCGATGCCGTCCACCTTCGCTTCGAGGGCCACGTGCTTGCTTTTCGGGGTCAGAGGTTCAGTCATGTCAGGACGTCCTTTCGAGGGTCACGTACCCCTCGCTGTCGGTGGTGCTGCTGGCGTTGGTGACGGTCAGGTAGCCGTCCGGGTCGGTGGTGGTGGCGGCCTCCGCAAAGACCAGGAAGCCGCCCTCGTCCGGCGTGACGGTGAAGTCGGCGGGGGCATCGGTGACGGGCTGACTGGTGGCGTGCAGGACGCTCACGCCGGACGTGCCGTCCACGCGCTTGAGGCGTAGCGTCAGGCCTGCCGTGAGCGTCAGCGGGTAGGTCACGGGCGTGAAGGTCACGCCGTCACTGCTGCTGGTGACCGTGACGGGCACGCCGGTCACACCGTGCAGCACGTACCCGACCAGTCCGCCCGGGAGCGCGCCCACGATCTCCAGCGGCAGGCCCTCCTCGGGCGTGTCGGCGCCGATCAGCAGCGGCACAGCCACCGCGCCCACGAGCTGCCCGTCTGCGCCCTGCGGCCCGGCTGGACCGACTGGCCCCTGACTGCCCTGCGGACCAGGCGCGCCCAGGAGCTGAAGCATGGACACGTACGTCCCGCCCTGCCTCTGGTAGATGGTGCCGCTGGTGTCGGCCCACACGTCGCCATCACTGCCCACCGCGTCGTCCGGGGCACCCGGGCTGAAGCGCCACTCGCCCCCCAGGCGGATGTTCCCGCCGCTGCTGGTCCCGCTGCTCAGATCGGCCGTGCCATCCCCACTCCGGACCGCGAGATTGTCCACCCAGACGTTGCCCTGCTCGAATGAGTTCCCGCTGCCGCGCTGCGCGTACAGCACCGCCACGCGGCCCTGCGCGCCCATGGCGCTCGACCAGTCGGCTGGCAGCGGGACGTCCACGAGGCCCACGCCGCCGTCCTCCAGCTGGATGCGGCCCTGCGTGGTGTCCACGGTCAGGCGCAGGCGCTGCCACGCGCCGACCGGCACGCTGCGCCCGAGCGTGCCCCACAGCTGCAAGACACTGTTGGTGGTACCCCAGGTGAGCGTCTCACCCGTCCAGCGCAGCGTCTTGGTCTGCCCCACGAGTTCGAGCCCGGCAAGGGGCACCGTGGCGAACGAATTGCTCTGCCAGGTGTAGCGCCAGTCGAGTTGCACCTGCACGTCCGGCGAGTCCCACCTGGTGGTGGCCAGCGCGGCGCTGAGGGTAAAGGGAGTGGTGGTCCCGCTCGGGGCGATGGGGGTCATGGGGCCCAGCCGCAGCTGCTCGCCCTGCAGCGTGACGTTGGTGCCGGGGACCGTGTAATCCGGGCCGATGAAGGTCCGGTTGAACAGGTCCAGCCAGGACCACTGGGTGGGATCAGGTGGGGTCGGCGGGGGTTGCGTCATGGGATCTCCGGGGGTGGGTCAGGCACGAGCACGAGCGTCACCGTGCTGGTGAGCAGGCAGCGCGTCAGGCGGCGGTTGGTGGTGAGCTCCAGCGGGGCGCTGGGCGGGTAGTCGAGGGTCGTGACGATCAGGTACGGGTGCGTGCCGCGGCGCTGCCCCGCGTCATGCCCCAGCGGTCGGGGCGTGACGGCCGCACCGTTGACGCGGACCTCCATCTCGTCGCGGGGGCCGCTGAGGCGGACGTGCAGGACGCACACCGTGCGGAGTTCGATGACCGCCATGTCAGGTGACCCCGAACGTCAGGCGCAGGCGGCCCTGCACGCCGGTGCGGTCGTCGAGCTCCTCGGGCCACTCGGTCGGGGCATAGAGGATGCGTTTGTCCAGCGCGGCCAGTGCGTCCAGGCTGACGACCCAGGTGGCGGCGTCCTCATCCCAGATCTCGACCTGAGCGGGCCGGATCCAGGGCGCGTCGCCCTTGGCGCGGGGTTCGTCTTCGGTGGCCACCAGCAGGTCCGCCAGGGTCACGCCGAGCGGCAGGCGTGGGGCGTCGTCCCGCACGGCGTCCGGGGGCGGCGGTCTGCGCGGGCGGCCGGGCCAGCTCCACCCGTCCAGTTCGGGGGATTCCGGCACCTGCTTCACGCTGTCCCGCCAGGGGTTGTGGGCGACCAGGGCGTGGTCGCTGCCGTCCGCGCAGCGGGCAAAGGCCCACGCTTCTGGCCAACTGTGGAACGTCGCGCCGACGGGGCTGAAGTTCAGGAATGACCCGACCGGGGCGCGCAGGACCTGCGTTTCGAACACGGCGCGCGTGCAGGTCTCCGGTGCCCGCCCGGGCCGCAGCGCCGTGAACGTGCCCCCAGCCTCGTGCAGGACCAGGACCGGACTGAAGTCCCAGACTTGGGCCTCCTCGTCCCAGGTGGGCGTGTCACGCAACGCCGCCCAGCTGCCGCCGCTGAGGGTGGTCTCCCAGGCGGTCAGGCTCCGGCCGGTGAGGTCGGCCGGGTTGGACAGGTCGGGACCCTGCACCACCACCGCCCCGTCCGGGCTGCGGAACACCACACCCGGTTCACGCTCCGGGATGGGCGGCAGGGGGTCCCAGGTCTGGGATTCCAGTGGGAAGTCGGCGTCGCGGTAGGTGACGTCGCCGGGATCGTCGGGCAGCTCTCCAGCGGGCCACTGGTCCTCGAATCGGCCGTCACGGGCCACTTCAAACAGCACCGGCGTCCAGCCGTGGATCCCGGTGCTGTCCTGCGCCTGGAGTTCGTCGATGCGAATCCAGATGATGCGGCCCAGGTCGCCGGTCAGGCGCTCCCAGCGGGTCCGGATGCGCAGTCGGTCGGCCAGGACCCGGGCCGCCCCGGCGTACTCCAGGGCGAGGTCCGCGCGGTAGATGGTGCCGCTCGCACTCACGGACCCGGCGACTCGCTGCGCGGCCGGGCGACCGTCCCAGTACGCCGTGAGGTCCACGATGCTGCTGCTCCGCAGGCCGCGGCCCGGGATCGCCTGGATGTTGATCCAGAGGGCGTCCGGGATCTCAGTCCCGAACCCGTCAGAGAACTTCACCTCCTCCCCAGGCGTGGCGGGGATTGGGGCGGGCGTGCCCCCTGGCGTGTACCCAGGTGTGATGGTCGTGCCGCCGGACGTTCGGGCGGTCAACTCCCGCGCCTGGTGGTCGATGCGGCTGCCGAGGGTCAACCCGGCCAGCGTGCCGTCATCCCGGGCGTAGCGGGCCAGGGTGATCACCTCGGGCCACGCGGCCCGTGCCTCGCCCAGGAAGGCCCCTGCGTCGGTCACGCCGGGCACGTGGGCCGTGCCGAACGCCGCGGACCGTTGTGGGCTGTCCCACGAGGGCGGCGGCGCCACGAAGGCGGGGGCTTCGGTGGCCTGTGGAGGTTGCAGGGCCAGCGGGCGCCCGTGCACGGCGGGCCGGGTGGGCGCCCGGGCCCGGATCGGTTCCTCGTCATGGCAGCAGCACTGGCCCAGCAGCAGTTTGAGGATGGCACGGTCGCGGTCGTTCATTCCAGGCTCTCCTGCCCGTAGTTGCCGGTGGCGGTCGGGCCGTACCGGGGGTCATCCACCCACTCCAGCTCGTCGAGCGGCTTGGGGTACTGGGTGCCCGCGACCTGCACGAACACCGGCTTGAAGATGGGCGTGTTGCCGTTCCACTCGCCGGTGAACGCGTCCACGGTCACGCCGCCCTGCTGGCGGAACAGCACGATGTCCCGGCGGGCCGGGTCGTCCGGCTTGTACGGCACGGCCGTGGTCACGACGGGTTCCGACGAGCGGAGCGTGAGGCTGCTGCTCCCGCCACCCCCGCGTACCTCGAAGCTGGTGGACTGCACCAGGCCGCCCTGGGTGAGCCCACCGTCCGGCGTGACGCGGGCGCCCACGTGGAGATCCGGGACGCTCAGCAGCGTGCGGGTGCTCGTGACGCGCCGCGCGAGGTCCTGCGCCACCCAGCGGCCATACCGGGCGAGCGCAGCGCGGTCCTCGGTCCACGTGACGGTCCGCTCGACGTCCGTACCTTCCCGGCCGCCCTGCACCTCCAGGCGCACGACGTTCGGCACGGCCCGCTTGCGGGTCGCGCAGGGATCCGGGCAGCGGGAGGTCGGTGGTTGGGCGTCCATGGGGACCGAGCCGCTGGTGACGGTGCCGCCCCGGACGCCCATGCGGACGGCTTCGAAGCTGTCCGCGTCGTACACCGGGATCGGTTGCCCGCCGCTCTCGGACCACTCCATCCACCAGGACTGCCCGTCGTAGAAGTACCGCTCCAACCGCAGCCGCTCCACGTACTCGAACGCCTGAAGTGGCCCGCGGTCCTTCAGGGCGCCCTCGGCGTTCACCTGCTTGGTGCTGGTGAGTTTCTTCGTGTAGATCGCGCGGGCCTGAACCCAACCCTCCTCATGCCAGAACTGATCGGTGCGCTGGATCTCGTCGCCGAGCAGGTCCCCGGTCGGGTACACGCTCAGGAAGCCGTAGCGGCCGACGATCTTGCTGGTGGTCTTGGTGCTGGCCGTGTACCCCCATGAGGTCTTGCGGGTTTCCTCGCTCGTCAGCTGGTCCTTGCAGTACGGGTCGTACGTTCTGTCCGTGCTTTCCTCACTGATGAGCACCTTGCCGAAGTCCCTGGTCTCCAGTTTCCCGGCGACCTGCTCGGTCACCGTCAAGTCCTGCACGGCGGTGGTGTACGTCCCGATGATCTGGCCGCCGACCTTGTTGTACCCGGTGGTGGACTCGCCCTCGCCGCCGCTGCTGGGGGTGGTGATGAACCACTGAATGTCGGGGTAGACCTCCCGCTCGAACGTCTGCGGGTTCGGGGCGAGCTGGATGACGTCGGTGAGCGTGGGCAGGTCCACGAGGTGGTCGGCACCCTTGACCGTGACGGTCGCCGGCAACTGGGCGGTTTCGCGGCGGCGGCTGCCGCCGGCCTGCACCTCGAAGGCGCTGACGTCCGCGAGGCCCAGGTCCCCACCGGGCGGCAGCAGGAAGAGGATGTGACTGGCCGCGCCGATGCGCTGAATGACGGGGTGCCAGCCGATGGCGAGGTACGTGTCCTGCAGCACCGCCTGGGGGCTCTTGCCGCGCGTGCTGTACGGCGTGCGCCACTCGGTCCACACCTCACCGGCGAGCGGGTCGGCGTACCGCCCGAAGGAGAGGGTGAGCCCCGCGGCCCGCACGGCCTGCGCCACGACTGAGGACACGGCCTGCGTCTGGGGTCTGGGGCGGGCGCTGCACGGCACGCGCCGGTTCGCCCGGGGGGTGGGGCTGGCCATGAAACCCACCAGCTCGGGCAGGCGGACGCTGCCCAGGCGCGTGGCGGCCCGCGTGAAGCCGCGCACCGTGATGGTCTCCGCGCCGGGCGCGTCCTGAATCTCGTACTGGTCGTCGATGTCCAGGACGCGCCGCGCGCGGCGGGTGCGCACGCGGTAGGGCCGGGTGTTCGGGGCGGTGCCCACCTCGCCTTCCGCGCCGGTCGTCGTGACGTCCAGGGTCAGCGTGGGGCCGCCCGGCAGGGCCGTGCCGGGCAGGGTGACCGTACCGGTCGGGCTGCCCTCGTCGTCCGCGTACGTGACGATCAGGGCCGGTCCGGCGCTGGTCTGCGCGGTGACCGTGACGGGCTGCGCGCCGTAGATGACCTGCACGGGCACGCTGGGGCCGCCGCCGATCCGGGCGACGGCCACGTGGGTGAGGTCCACGGTGCCGATCACGCCGGCCTGCGCGGCGTGCACGAGTTCCGCCACGCCCGCCCAGCCACCCCGGGCGTAGTGCAGGATCTCGGCGATCCGCAGGCTGCTGGCCTGCGCGTGGTGCACCAGCTCGACGGGCCCCTGCGGGGCGATGATGAATGGCATTACTGGTGGTGCTGGATGCGCAGCAGGCCGTGATCCACGCCCGTCTCCGCCACGCCCGCAGGCGTGAGCCAGCTCTCCAGCACCAGGAATGCCTCAGTGGGCGCCAGATCCGGCAGCGCCGTCCAGTCGCCGGTGAGGGCCGTGCCCTGCACCGTCACGCGGTACTCGCCGTTGTCGGCGCTCTCGTTCTCGACGCGGACCCTGATCCCGGACACGGTCTCGTCCCCCGTGTTCACGAGGCGCAGGGAGCGGTTGGGCGCGGCCGTGCCGGGCGGGACACTGCCGAAGTCCGTGGCGGGAGCGGGGGTATCGTCCAGCAGCAGCAGGGCGAGTCGTTTCATGCGGGACCTCCGAGGACCAGGGCTTCGAAGCCGCTGTAGGTGAAGTACTGCTCGACCGGCACGCCGTCCGGTCCGGGCTTCACGGCGTGCAGGGTCGTGTCGAACGGCGCGGTGACGATGGCGTCCACCCAGACCCGGCCAGTGCTGAGCGTGTAGTTTTCCGAGATGGTCACGCGCTGCCCGGGCAGCAGGTTGCGGATGACGTCCGCGACGGCGTTCGGCACGGCGATGTTCGTGCCGCCCGCGACGGTGATGCGGGTGGCCGTGATACCCGGCGGCAGCTGCGCCAGGCTCAGGCCGGCCGCCGAGGCAATCAGGGTGAGGTTGCGTTCCGGTTTCGCCTTCACGAACCCGGTTTCCGGGTCGGGGGCGGCCACACCGAAGTGCGTGCCCCCGACGATCAGGTAGCGGTTCTGCCAGTTCATGTTTTGCAGGGCCCTCCGGCCCAGGCGGCGTTGCGCAGGGCGCCGTTGAGGGCTTCACCCAGGACCTGCTCCGCGATCTGCCGGAACTCCTGCGGGGTGGGCACGGGCTGGCCGTCCACCGTGACGGGGATGTGGAAGGTCGTGGTGTTGGTGATCGTGACGTTCTTGGTGCCCATCTGGGCGTCCGCGGCGTTGCCGGGGGCGGCGGCGCGGTTGCCCGTCCCCCCGGCCCGCTCGGCAGCCACGTAGGCGTCCAGGGCGGCCATGCTGTCGAAGCGTTTGTCCTTGTACGTGTAGGTGATCGGCGCGGCCTGCGGCGCGGGCCGGACGCCGCGGGTGAGTCCGGCGAGCAGGTCCACGCTGCTGTCCCGCATGAGCTTCGCGGCGTCGAGGAACGTGAGGCTGGACTGCGCGTCGAGCGTGGCCGCGTCGAGGCGCTTTTGCACGTTGATGGCCTCGCGGTCGTTCTGGATGCCCAGCGCGTCCACCTGATCGGCGAGCGTCTGCACTTCCTTCTCGCGGGTGAGCCCGACGCTGATGCCGTTCTTCGCGAGCAGGGCCTGCTGGTCCTTGTAGCGTTTCTCCTGGGTAGCCAGCGCCTCGGTCGCGGCGCGAATGGCGTCCTGGTCGCCGCTCGCCAGGGCGCGTTTGAGGGTGTCGATGGCCGCGTCGCGGCGGCGCTGGATGGCGAAGAACCGATCAATTTCGAGCGTCCCGTTGAATGCCGGACCTTTGTCTCCGTACGCGGCGCCTTTGAGCTTGTCGGACGCCTCGCGTACGCCGTCCATGCTGGTCAGGACGCTGCGGTACTGGTCGGCCAGCTTGCTCAGCGCGCCCCGCTGGTCGCTGATCGCGCTGGTCAGGGCTTCCGTGGCCGTTTTCAGGCGCTCGGTGGTCGCCTGGCTGGGGGTCCGGGCCGCGTCCGCCAGGGCCTGCGCGTAACTGCGTTCCGCCTGGGCGAGTTTCACCCGGGCGTCGGCCGCGCCGTTGCTGGCGTCCCGCAGGGCCACAGCGGCAGGGGTGCCCCCCTGCAGGGATCGATTCAGGCCCTCCTGCGCCTGCACGAGCCCTTCGAGCAGGGCCCGGCGGTCCCGCTGGGCCTGTTCGAGCTTGCGTTCCTGCGTTTCCTGCTGGGCGGTGAGGCGCGTGACCTCCAGCTGCGCCTCCCGTTCCTGCTTCGCGGTCAGCGTGCCGGACGCCAGGCGCGCCTGGGCCAGGGTGAGCCGCTGACGGGTGACGTCCAGATCCAGTTCTCCGGTCGCCACGGCGTCCTCTGCGAGCCCCTGGAGCTCCAGGGCAGCGCGACCCTGGGCTTCGAGGTGGTCGAGGGCCTGCACGGCCTGCTGGTCCTGCTCGTCCCGCACGCGCACGATGTTCTGTTCAACGGCGAGCTGGGCATTCGTCACGTCCACCCGGGCTTTCGACACCTCACTGGGCGTGCCGTTCGCCTCCGCGTCATCCAGCGCCGCCTGTTTGAGTTGCAGCTGCTGCCGGGCCGCGGTGAGGCTCTGCTGCGCGGTGGCCAGTGCATCGTCGGCGAGGCCCTGCTGCTGGAGCAGGAGGTTGGCCTGGGCCTGCAGGAGATCCACGCGCTCGGCGTCCGCCTGAAGCGGCGCCTGCGCGATGGCCTTCACCTGGGCGTTGATGCCGGTGACCTTCTGGACCCGCTCCGCCAGGAGGTCGTTGATCTGCGCCTCGGTCAGCCCGCGGGCCTTCGCGGTGGCTAGCTGCGCGTCGAGCTGCGCGAGTTCCAGACGGGACGTCTGAAGCCCCCGTTCCCGGGCGGCCTGCACCTCCTGCTGCGTGCGGGCCTGCGCGGCCAGCTGGGCGTCCTGAGCGGCGCGCAGCTTGACCACGGACGCGTCGAGCGTGTCCTTCCGGGTGAACGTGTCCCCGGTGACGCGCTTGCGTTCCTCGGCGTTGCTGGCCAGGGCCTGCTCCGCCTGGAGCCTGAGCTCCTCGCTGCCCTTCTGGCGGGCGAGGGCGAGTCGTGCGTTCCAGTACTGCCGGTCCTGGTCCAGCCGCGTGAGGTACGGGCCGCTGTCCAGGGTGGTGTCGTACTGGGTCTTGGCGAGTTTCAGGGCGTTGGCCTGGGCCTTGTCCTGCCGCTCGCGTTCGAACTGCTGCTCGGCCGCCAGGACCGCGCCGTTCCGTTCCCGGGAGGCCTGGCTCACGATGCGGGTGAGTTCCGCCTGCTGCCGGAGGTACTGCGCCCGCAGGTCCGGGGTGAGGTCGGTCTTGGACAGCTTGCCTTTCAGGTCGGCCAGGGCCTTCTCGGCATTCCAGATGATCTCGTTGAACGGGGAGGCCGCGCTGCTCCGAGCCTTGCCCAGCGGGGTCTGGTCGATGTCCGCGAGGCGTTTCTGGAGGTCGGCGGCGGTGGTGGCCGCCCCCTTCAGTTCCTCGCGGAACGCGCGGACGTTGTCCGCCTGGATCTCGTTGATGCTGGTCAGGGCCTTGTCGATCGCCGCAACCTTCGCACCCTCCCCGGCAGCGGCGGCGCGGGCGCGTTCGGCGGTCAGGACCCGTTCCAGCTGCCTCAGTTCGGCGGCCGTGGCATCTTTGGCCCCCTGGAGGCGTCGGTCGAGGCCCTGCTGGTAGATCGCGGTGCGCTGTTCCTGCACGCGCGCTTCCTGCTGCACCTGGGCGTCCCCGACTTTCTGCTGGTGGTCAAGTTCCAGGACGCGCAGCCCGTTGAGGTACTGGTCCCGGGCGTTGCGTTCCAGCTCGGCGCGCTGGTCGCCAGCGGTGGCGGCGTCGCGGAGCTGCTGCAGGTACGCCCCGCGCAGGGCGATGCGCTGCCCTTCGGTTTCGAGGTCGATCTGCTGCTGTTTCAGGCGCAGGAGCTGCGGCCCGAAGCGTTGCTCGATGGCCAGCCGGGCGGCGGGCACGTCCCCGGCCAGCTGGATCTCCCGGTCCCGCTGCCCCTCCAGCACGCTGATGGTCGCGGCGCTGACCCGGGCCTGGGACGCCAGGGTCTCCTGCTGCGCCGCGCGGACCTTATCCAGCCGCTCCTGCGCGATCCGTTCGAGGTCCTGATCCCGCTGGCGTTCCAGCGCCACGATCTGCCGGTTCTGAAGCTGCTGGAGCTGCCCCGCCTCGTCCTGGAACTTCCGGCGGTCGGTGCTGGAGATGGTCTTGTTCTGCGCGTTTCTCAGCAGGTCGCGGATCTGCGGTTCGTACGTGGTCTTCAGGTCCTGGATCTGCCCGTCGAGTTCCGCGCGGCGCTGCGCCACAGCGTCTTTGGACAGGGCGATCTCGGCGGCACGGACCTCCCGCTCGTGCCCCAGCCGGACCTCTTTCTGATCGTCCAGCGCGCTGGTCACGAGCGCGGTCTGCTCCCGGGCCTGCTGCGCGCGGATCTGCGCCAGGCCCTTCTGAAGATCCGTGCTGCTCATGTCCCAGTTGAAAGCGGTTTTGAGCTTGATGGCCAGCTCGTCGAACTGGTTGCCGAGCTGCTCGATCTGGCCGCCCAGCTCGGTCATGCCCTTGACCCGCAACTCCAGCGCCCGCCCGGCGAGTTCCTTGCGCAGGTCGCGCAGCGCTTCGGTCTGTTTCTTCAACTGTTCCGGATCGACGACCTTCACCGGAGGCGCGGCGCCGCGGCGGTTCGCTTCAGCCTGGAGGCGCGTGAGTTCCTCACGCAGTTCCTTCACGCGCTGCTGCGCCTTGGCGATCTGCGCGTCGTCGGTCTCGTAGATCCGCTCGCCGAGCAGTGTGGTGCCCTTCAGCGTGCCCTGGTTTGCGTCGGCGAGAGACTGCACGGCCAGCAGGTACTTGGCCTTGGTGTTGTTGAGCTCCCCCCCTTCCTTCGTGAGGCCCCGGACGCGCTTCATGGTGCTCTCGAAGCTGGATTGGTTCGCCGCGTCCATCTGGTCGTAGGTGTTGTTGATCTCGGAGAAGTGATTCTGGATGGCCACGGCCGCTGCGGTCGCGCCGGCAATCACGAGCAGCCAGGGGTTGGCGACCAGGAACGCCGCCGTCGCTTTCGCCGCGCCGATGATGGCGGGGATGTACGACAGCTTGATGACGTTCGCCGCCCCCAGCACGCCCAGCCGGACCGCGTTGAAGATCATGGGTGCGGACGTCCAGGCCTGGATGACGGCCGTTTTGATCATCTCCTGGCGCAGGTAGATGAACGCCAGTCCCACCCCGGCCACCACGATCCCCAGCTGTTTCATCAGGGTCTTGAGGCGCTCGCCGTCGTTCAGGAAACCCCGGGCGCCGTCCACGACGTTCCGGATGCCCTTAATGACACTGGTCAGCGCGGGCAGGAAGGTCAGACCGATCATGGCCGTAAACGACTCCCACTCGGCTTTCAGGACCTTGACCTGGCCGGCGTAGCTGCTCATGCGCTCGCGCGCCACGCGGGCCGCTTCGCCCTGCAGACCCATCGCCTTGATGTTCTCGTCGATGGCCTCGTTGGTGCTGCCGAAGAACACGCGAGCGGCGCGGCTGGCATCGTCCCCGAAGATCTGTTTGATGTAGCCGTTGCGGGCCTGGTCGGTCATCCCGGCGAGCTTGCGGCGTAGCTCCTCGAGGACTTCACCCAGCGGGCGGCTGGCTCCGGCGGCGTCGTAGAACGACACCTTCAGTTCGTTCAGCGCCTTTTTCGCCGTGTCGCTCGGGGCCTGGAGGCTCGTCAGGAACGTCTTGAACGACGTCCCGGCGTCGCTCATCTGTTTGAAGCCGCCCTGCGCGAGCGTGGCGGCGTACCCGGCCACCTGCTCGATGTTCAGCCCGGCGTCTTTCGCGGCGGGGCCCAGCGCACTGAAGAACTGGGAGAGGTCCTGTGCGCCCAGCACGGTGCGGTTGGCGAAGTTGGCGAACACGTCCGCCACCCGGGGCAGGTCCGCGGCGGCCAGTCCGAAGGTGTTCATGCCCGCCACGGCCAGCGCCGCGCCCTCGCCCGCGGTGACGCCTGCGGCGCCGGCGAGGTTCAGCGCCCCGGCGAGGCCGCCCCCGATCGCCTCACTGGCACTCAGGCCTGCCTTGTTCAGCTCCAGGATGGCCAGCGCCGCGTCTTTCGGTCCGACGCCCAGGTCGGTCCCGAGGTTCATCGCGGCGTCTTTCAGCTGGGTGAGTTCAGCGGCGGTGGGCTGCGTGAGGGCTTTGATGTTGACGAGCTGTTCCTCGAACGCCGCGCCGCTGGTGATGGCGGACTTGAATGCCGTGCCGAGCACCAGGATGGCGCTGGCTGTGGTGCCCGCCACGAGGGCCAGGGCTTCGGCACCCAGGGCGAACTTCCCGATCTGCACCGCGCCGTTCGCCGCCTCGCGCGCCACCCCACCGAACGCCCCGCCGCTGGTGCTGAGGCTCTGGCCGAGCTTGGGACCGAAGAACCCCTCAATCCGGCTGCTCAGGTTGCTGCTGGCCGCGTCGCCCAGGTCGCGGGCGGCCTTGGCCACCTGCCCCTGGTTGGACTTCATGCCCAGCGCGAGGCCCTCGGCGATGTTCACGCCAAACGCGGTGGTGACGCGGCTGGGGCTGCGGATCTGGAGGCGGGTCTTCAGACCGTAGATGACGTCGTCGCCGAGGTCCTGCGCGCCGCGCCCCACGGCGGGTTTCCCGGCGAGCATGCCGGTCAGGAGGCCCGCGTTGACCGCGCCGCCCAGTCCGGCGGCGAGCGCGCCGATCGGGCCGCGCACCCGGCTGAGCCCGTCGAGGATGGCGATGCCCGCGTTGTAGGCGAAGCCGCCCTTGGTGGCCTCGCCGCGGGTCTGGTCGAGGAGGCGCTGCGCGTCCGTGGCGACCCTGGTGGCGGCCAGCACGGCGTTCTGGCTGGCGCCCTCGGCCACGGCCAGTTTGAGCAGCTGGTCGCGCAGCTTCAGGGCGCTCTGCCCAGCTTCTTCGTCGGTAAGGATCTGAAGGCGCCACAGGCGGTTCAGTTGCGTGAGCCCCTGCCCGAGGGCCTTGACCTGCTGTTCCTGGGTCTGGAAGCCGGGCGCGCGGCCCGTGGCGTTCAGGGCGGCCTGCACGTCGGTGCTGGTGGTGACGATGCCGGTCATGACGCGGCTCAGGCGGGCTCCAGCCGCGCTGCCCTTGTCCAGGCCTGGGGCGAGCAGCTCGGCCTGCTGCGCGAGGCGGGACAGGCGCGTCTCGATGACCTTCAACTGCTCAGGCGTGGCGTCGTCACCCAGGCGTTTGAGTTCCTGCTGCGCGGTGCGCAGGCGGTTGCTGAGGCGGTCCAAGGCGCTGTCCTGCGCGCGCCGCTCGGGGCGGCTGCCAGCCGGTTCCTGCTGGGTGGGGAGACTGGGGAGTTTGAACTTGAGGGCGGGTGCCTCGCGCTCGCGGAACAGCCGCGTGAGGCGCTGTTCGACCTCTTCGAGGGCCCGAAGAGGCTGCGAGACGTCCAGCAGCATCGTGTCGCGGAGGTCGGCCATGTGATGAGCTCCTGTCAGGCGGAGGGGGTCGGTACCGTGCGGGGCGATGGGGTCAAACGTTCAGTGGGTGCCTAGAGATCAAGAAAAGCCGCCTGGTCGCAATCACCAGGCGGCTTTCCATACGCGTTTAGGTCACGGAGCGCACTTCACGTACTCCAATTTGCAGAAGATGGCTTTGTTCTTCAGGTAGTCAGCGACCGGGTAGGGAGATGAGCCACTGCTCTTCGTGATGGGGAGTCGCTTCGCCATGGCTGTGTCGTAGTCTTTCGTCACGATGGTCAAGCCGTTCCCAATGGATGGGCGCATGTCCCGTTGGAGATACGCTCCCTTGAAGGGACCGCTCGTGATGGCATACAGGTACTGGGTCTCGTCGAATTTCACACCCGTGTCTTTTGCCGTGTAGGCGATGCGGGTGGTAGCCAGGAGCTTGAGGCCAGGCGCCACGGTTTTCAGCGGGTACGCGGTTTCGTTCAGGACCAGTTGCCACTGCTGCGGTTGCTTGGTCAGCCTGGTGAATTGGATGCCGTCGGGCATGATCACGTTGTTCCACGTCCACTGTTCAACGGGGGTGCCGTCGCCGCGAACGCCGGTCTTGTCGGTGGTGGTCGGTTTGGCCTGCGCCGGTGCTTTCACCAGCTGGGCGAGTTGAGTGGGTGTGAATGGAGCGGCGGCCGCCACACCAAGGGTCAGCACGGGAAACATCATCAGCATTCGCATAGGTTGGACTCCAGGTCAGCGGGCGTCGCGGCCCGCCTTCGCGTCCCTACTGTAGGGGGGGCGGCTGCGACGCGCCGCCCCATATGACCGTAACCGCGGCGGACGGTTCGGGCGCGATGGACGCCCGGCGCTGTCCTTGATCAGGCAGGAGGCAGAGGGTCAGCGTTCCACCCAGAGCTCACGGCACTGCCGGGCGACGAACAGCGCGGGGCTGATCAACGGTCCGGGCAACAGGTACGCGCGGCGGCTGCGACTTCTTTGATTGGCTGCGAGAAGTCCAGCAGCGTCGTGCCGCGGAGGTCAGCAATAGGGTGCACGTACAAAGAGAACGGACCCCACCTATGGGGTCCGTTTCGGAACAACCGGTTAACTGTGTTCGAGTCGCCGAGGCGACTGTGACGGTCTCCACACGGCAGCGATGAAGGACAGCACGAGCAGCAGTGTGGACAGCAGGTAAGGCGAAGGTGCCTGTCGGTGGTTGAGGGTTCCGTTGAACACGTAGTAGTCCACGCTGACCAGGTTCAGGCTTCCAAGATGAACGGACCCGCCTTGAGCGAGGGCTTGTGACCACGTGTGCAGGAGCAGCCACTCACCTGCAACGGCGCTCAGTCCAGCCAGCGCTGAGCAGGCCACGGCCACGGGCGACTTCCGGTGAAGGTACATCTGTATGGCCGCGCAGAGGACGAATCCTGCTGCTGGGCTCAAGAGAAGCATGCTCTTTTGCGTTGAATCAACTCGGAGAGTGATCACCTGATGAGCAATTCCTTTCAGCTGCGCGTCACTCACCAGTGAGCCCAGGTAATTCGAAAGGAGGCCCACGATGACGGCAAGGAAGATGAGACTCGCAAGCAGAGTCACGACTTTTGACGTTTGAGAAGTCATAGGTGCCCCCGAAGATAGAGGTCAGGCGGTGAGGGGCATGAGCGGCCGGTCAGCAGTTATACAGCGAGCACGCGTCCGGCGAGTTGCTCCACACCAACGCGGTTCCTGCGGAGTTGAAGACCTTGAGTTTCCCGTACGTCATGTAGTCAACGATCTTGGCTTCAACGACGGTATCGGCGGCCGTGTTGGCCGGATAGTTCAGGCCGATGGTCCGTCCCTGACTGTTGTTGTAGTAGTCCATGTCGCGCGACACGTACGACTTCGCACTGGACGGGGGATTGTCCGCTTCATGCGCGTTGGCGAAATCCGTGGCCCACTGAACGCCGGCCCCACGCGTCATCAGGGCATTCCAGTACGTGTGCCGGTACGCGTCGATTTTGCCGTTCTGTTCACCGTTGCCGTACTTGGTTCGGGCCACGCGCTGCGCTTGATCTTTGTACAGCTTGGTTTTGTAGCAGTTGATGAGGTGCGCGTTGCACAGCGCGCCCTGGGCAGGGCCCAGTCCGGTCCACTCGCCGATGCTCCACTGGGTGGTGAGGTGGCCCGGCGTGTCGTTCAGGACGGTGAGGGCGTGGGCGTTGACGTCTTGGCCAGGGTGGTCCTGAGCCCACTGCTCACCTTCGGCCACCAGCTGCTGGAGTTGGGCTTCACTCAGACGGTTGATGTGGTCAGCCGTTGCGGCGCCGTCGGGCATGGCGGGCGCTGGTTGAGACTGCCCGCAACTGATGAGGCTGATGGTGAGCAGCAGTGTGGGGATAACGTATTTCATGACTCTCCTGTTGTTTGAACGGAACTCGGCACGTTCAAACGTCGCGGAGTGTACTGAGGATCTTGGCGGCGGGGAGAGGCATCTGGGTGATCCTGCCAGAGCCAAGTGTGCTACCGGTCATCACGCCAGAGGTCCTGCATCAGCTGCCGGACCCGCTGGTGCGTGCGCGCCCGGGCGGCGAACAGTGCGGGACCGATGAACGGGCCGGGCAGCAGGTACGCGCGGCCGCTGCGGCCGAACCGCAGCAGGCCGCCCGGGGGCAGCACTTCGAGGTACCCGTTGAGCTGCTCGGGCGTGAGACCCATGGGGCCGCTGCCGTACTCGATGACGCTGGCGTAGGGGGCGTCGGCACCCAACTGAATGCCGATGCTGCTGCCGTTCGCTTCCCCGTGGGCGTAGATGCTCTTGAGCAGGGTGCGGGTGCGGCGGTAGTGCTCGCCGCGCACCGTGTCGTACACGTTGAGCATCAGGCCGCGCCGGGCGTGCAGCTCGGCCGTGCGGGCGCCCTGGGTGGCTAGGGCGGGGAGGTTCTTCCGGAGGGCTTCAGCGCGCTGGCGGAACACGCCGGCGCTGCCGCGCTTGACCTTACCTTTCATCCCAGTCCCCTGTTTCGGCGGCGACGCTGGCGCATGGCGGCCCACTCCTGGTTCGCCAGCGTGATGGGGTCCTGCTGGTCCGGGGTGGGACCGCCCAGCCCCGCGAAGGTCCGCAGGGTGTCCATGTGGTTCTGCCGGACGCTGGTGTCGTACGCCCAGTCCGATTTGGGCGGGGTGCTGTTGCCTTTCCAGACGCCCTTGATGCCGTACTCCGGCGTCTCGACCATGCTCCAGTACCGGCGGGCCGCGTCAGCCCGTGCGGCCGCGGCCCGCAGGTCCTGGAACGAGGTGGCGGGCAGGTGAAGCACGCCCGGCCCGACCGCCACGATCAGGTCGGCGACGTCGTCGAGGTGGGCTCGCCTGGCGTCTCCAGCGCGCTGCTCTCCGCCTGCAGGAGACGCTGGTACAGGCTGAGGGGTTTTGCCGCCACGTCGTCCAGGCGGTTCAGGTCGTGAATCACCTGGAGGAGATTGCCGATGTCCGCAGCGTGGATCTGCGCGCGGTCCGCTTCGCTCTCCACGGCGCCCGTCACGACCCGCTCGATCAGCAGGTCCTGGGGGTGCTCGCCGTCCTCGTTGAAGACGGCGCGCTCGCGGAACGACCGGAGGAGCTTGCGGTACTCGGCGTACCGGGCGGCGAAGTGCAGGTACGGCCAGGGCATGACCGTGACGGTCGTGCCGTTGACGAGGTCGAGGGGGGCGCTGTACGTCATGGGATTCTCCCGGGGTGATGCTAAATGAATGTCCAGGCCAGGGCCCGCAGGCCCCGGCGCGTTTTGGGGGTGAGGCTCAGGCGTAGTACGCGGCGATCAGGTTGTCGATGATGGTGTCTGCGCCGCCGTTGGGGATGTTGAGGATGTCGTAGCCGCCGCTGACCTTCACGCCGGTGAACGCGCCTAGGCTCGCGGGCAGCTGGTAGTCATCCGCAGCGAGGATGGTGTACGCGAACTTCAGCGTGGTTTCGTTCTGCCCGTCGCGGCCGCTGCCGTAGCCGTCGCCGCGCAGGGTGATGTTCGGCGCGACGAAGATCTCGTTGGAAGCGCCGGTGATCGCGCTGGTCGTCACGTCGATGAGCATGCCGGAGAAGCTGGCGTGATTGCGGGGAATCACGATCAGGCCGCTGCCTGCGGGGATGGCCCCCTGGTCGGTGAAGGTCACGGTGCCGCTGGTGTTGGTGGTGCCGTCCGTTTTCCAGCTGACCGGCTCGCTGCCGCTGGTGGTGCCGGCCACAGTGACCTTGTAGTAGTGCCCGTTGGCGACGGGCGGCACCACCAGGTCGTTCAGCGCGTAGTCCGTGTTGGCCGTCCACGTTTCCGCGAGGACGCCGCCGTCCTGGTACACCGCGCTGCCCGCCCACAGCCCGCGCACGCGCAGGTCGCGGACGCTGGCGGTTTCGAACGCACCGGTTTCTTCGACTTTCGTGGTGACCTTCGTGATGGTCCGCATGAGCCCGGTCACGGCGGATTCGATGGGCTTCTCGGTGGGCGTGTACGTCTCGGTCGGGTTGCGGACGTGACCCAGGTTGATGTGCTTGCTGGCCAGGAAGAACGGACCGGTCTTCTCCGGCAGGAACAGGCGGTACCCGCCGACGAGGTCGACGGCGGTGGCTTTCAGGACGTCAGGGTTCTGGGCTTTGCTGAGGTCGTACATGGTCACACTCCGATGGCGCGGGTTTCGAAGGTCAGGACGACGCGCGTATAGCCGTCCTGTTCGTCGGTGAGTTCGTTGACGTAGCGGTACGGGGTGGGCTGCACGGTGCGGCCGCCCAGTCGGTTGCGGATCTGCGCGGCGAGGGCCTGCGCGGCGGGGAGGGTGGCGGCGATCGCCTCGACGTTCACCCGGCCGAGGTCCACGACGTCGGTCGCGTCGAAGACGTCCACGTGCCGCAGCTGCACGTACCCGGCTGGGGCGACGTGCTGGAAGTACGCGCCGAGGCCCTGTTCCCCCTTGGCTTTGCGGCGGCCCTGGTCGTCCCGTTCGGTCCACTCGCCGGGCGTGGTGGCCTCGCCGGGGGTCAGGACGGTCAGGCCGGTGAGGCGGCGCTGGAGGTCGTCGAGGAGCATGGGCGCGTCACCTCCTCAGGACGCAGGTGGCGCGGCTGATGCGGGTGAAGTCGCTCTCCTGCGCCCAGTCGAGGATCTTGATTTCACCTTCGAGTTCGCCGCTGAGGTTCACGTGGTTGGCGGTGGCGCCCACGGCGGGCAGCACCTGGCCGGGTTTGGGCGTGAGGAGGCGCACGTCGCGGTACGGCACCTCGAAGGACCGTGCGGCCGCTTCGGCCGCGGCGATGGCGCGGGGGCCGATCTGCTGCGGGTCGCGCAGCGAGTACTGCAGCTCCCACTCGCTGCCTTCCGCGTCCACGAAGGTCGCGGTGTGCCGGAAGGTCACGTCCGAGGCGCGCTGGATCTCGCGGGTCGCCTCGCGCCGCAGGGACGCCAGTTCCGGGCTGATCCGGCCGGTCATCTGAGGCCCCAGGGGTCCACGGTGGGGTTGGGGTTCGCGTGGCGAGGACCGGGCGAGGTGTCCGGCGGGGCGAGGCCCGCGTCGCGCTCCGCGGCGGTCAGCCAGCCCTGGAAGATGGCCACGCGGCCCAGGATGTCGCGCTCGGTGGTGATGTCCCCTTCAGCTCGGAATTTATCGGCGCGGCGGGTCTGCGCCATGATCAGGGCGGTCAGCGCGAGCGCCTGGGCGTGCGCGGTGCGCTGGGGTTCGGTGGCGGCCTCGCGTTCCGCCGCCAGTTCCTGCCACAGGGCGGCGCGGTCCCGGTACTGATCGCCTTCCAGTTCGAAGTCCTCGGCGGTCAGGCCGTACCGCGCTTCGAGCCGGGCCGTCAGGGAGAGCGCCACGGGTTACTGCCCCTGGAAGTGCGTTTCGACGGCCTGCACGATCTTCCGGGCCTGATCGTCGCTCACGTCGGGCAGCTGGGTGAGCTGCTCGGCGGTGAGGCCCTGCAGGCGCTCGTACGTGGTCAGGCCGAACGCGGCGAGCACCCCGCGGCGGCTGAAGTTGCTGGGCAGGTCCGTGCCGGGCGTGGCGGGGTACAGCGCGGCGTACCCGGCGCTCTGGGCTTTGGCGCTGGCCAGCGCGCGGTCCTTGTCGGCGTGGGCGCTGCGGCTGGTGTCCAGTTCGGTCTTGAGCGAGGCGACGGCCGTGCGCACCTGATCGACGCTGTCCACCTGGCCGAGCAGGGCGTGCAGGGGGCTGAAGTCCACGCTGGCCTGGCGCAGCTGCTCGTTCTCCTGGCGCAGCTTGACCAGTTCATTCTCCTGCTTGCGCGCCTGCTCGCGGGCGTCGTACGCGGCGGGATTCTTGCGGCGCTCGGATTCGGCTTTCGTCACGATGAACGCCTGCTCTCCCCCACTGGCGTACCGCTGCACCTCGCTCTCGCTGATGTCGAGCTCGTCGGGCGGGAAGAGCGTGTTCTCGTGGTAGTAGCGGCCGCCGTGCCACAGGGGTTTCACGACGACGTGGGTGTTCTTGGGTGCGGACATGGATGCCTCCTGGGCGGTGAAGGAACGCAGGCCCGTCCGCGCGGGCGGGCCTGCGGGGTCAGCCGGTCAGGCCGGGGCTGGGGGTCAGCGCTGGCCGCGGACGATGACGACGCCTTCTTTCGCGCGCACCTGGGCGGCGGCGACGTCGCTGACTTTCGTGGAGATGATGTGCTCGCCGAAAGACCCCATGTTGTCGAATTCCACGATGTCGGGGATCTTCGTCAGGAGGCGCGGGCCGGTTTCGAATCCGGCGAGCGTGGCGAACTCGACCGGCTGGAGGGAGCGGTCGGCGACGATCCAGTCGCGGTTGCTCATGCCGCGCGCGACGTCAGCCGCGTCGATCGGCGCCTCGGTGATGATGGCCTCGCTGTGCAGGTCGCCCTTCTGGTAGATGGGGTTGTCGTTGGGCACCTGGGTCACGGCGCCGCTCGCGCCGCCCACGATCTGCACGGTGGGGGCGGTCAGGGCGCGGCGGGCGACGGCGCGGTACGTGCCGGGCACGAACACGTCGGTCATGTTGGCGCTGAACACGCGCCCGTCAATCTGCTGCTCGCCGAGGTAGGCGTCGGCCGCTTCGAGGTTGCTGATGTTCGGCCCGAGGTTCGCGTCGGGCAGGTCCAGGAACGTGCCGCCGCGGCGGATCGCGTCGAGGATCAGCCACGCGCGGGTGCGGGCACCGTTCTGCCCGAGTTCGAACAGGGCGTCCTCGTACTCGCCGAGCTTGTTGTTCAGCACGGCCTCCCAGGTGAGGTCGAAGCCGTCTTCGAGGTTCAGCAGGCTGTACGTGGTGCCGCGTCCCACCCAGCTGTTGCGGGTGTGGGTGGTGCCCTCCGCGCGGATGTTCAGGAAGCGGTGGGCGAGGTTCACGCCGCCACCGGCCGTGATGGGGCTGAGGTCCGTGCGGGTCTTGCGGCGGACCAGCAGGAACAGGTCCGTGTTGAAGGAGGGCAGCGGGTCGAGCCGTTCGAGCTCGCGGGTGGCGCCGATGGCGTACGTGAGGTCGCTGCTGGTCAGGGTTTCCAGGGCGCGCACCTGGCGCTGCAGGCCGGGGAAGTCGCGGGTGTGCTCCGCGTTGCGCTCCAGGGCCGCGTCGTAGGCCTTGGGGTTGCTCAGGCGCAGCTCGGCGCCCTTGCGCAGCTGCTCTTTGAAGCGCGCGCCGTAGAAGCCTTCGTAGAAGCGCTTGGTGCCGCGCATGGCGAGGGTCAGCGCGGTGAGGCGGTCGGTGCTTTCGCCGCGGAGCAGGGGGCTGCTCTTGGCGGCTTCGCGCAGGCCGTAGCGCAGGCTGACAACATCGGTGTTCTGGTGGGACATGTGGGCCCTCCTGGGGCGGTGTGAGAGGCGGGACACGCAGACGCGCCGCCCGGGTGGGGGCGGCGCGTCAGGTCAGCGGGGCGGTTCAGGCGGGCGCGGTGTTGGCGGGAATGCCGACGCCCCAGCCGCTGCGGGGCGCGGCGATGGGCAGGGCGTACCCGACGAAGTCAGCGGTCGCGGTGAGGGTCAGGTCACCGTCCGGTTCGCGGTAGATGGCCTGCCCGCCCGCCACGCCGGCGGGCAGGGTGCCCAGGTCGAGCACCATGGTGATGCCGGGCAGGACGCAGCTGGCCTCGCCGTCTTTCAGGCCCTGCGGGACCTTGCCGACCGCGCGCAGGGCGGCGGTGGCGACGTCGGTCTGGGGCACGACGCGCAGGCCACTGGGGCCGTACGTGGTGGGGATGCCGTTCTGGGCGGTGGTCGGGAGGGGCAGCTTGATCTTCAGGCCTTCTCCGGTTTCTGCGGCGTACACGCGGTTCTTCATGGGTGCCTCCGTGGCGGTGAGGGGCGGTGGGTCGGTGCGGGTGCGGGGGCGTTCAGCCGCGCAGGCCCTGAATCAGGGCGTTTCCGAGCAGCGGGGTGGCGCTCTCGGTGGTGCGCTGCGTGGGGTTGTCGTTGTCACCTGCGGGCAGGCCGGGGCCGGTCGGGGTGGGGTTGCCGGCACTTTCGGTGGTGCGCGCGCCGAGCATGTGCTGGCGGACGCTGACCTGCTGCGCGACGATGCCCTGCGCGGCTTCGTTGCTGGGGGCGGTGGCGGCCGCTTCGACCAGCTGGTCGCGCCACTGTTTGGCGAGGTCGATGCTGGTCGCGCCTTCCTGGTAGGGGGGCAGGGTGGGGAGTTTGGCGGCCGTGATGGCGTCGTCCACCATGCGGGTGCGGCTTTCGCGCACGCCGTTGGCGCGTTCGGTCTGGAGGGCCTGGTTGGCGTTGTCGCGCTCGGTGGTGAGGCTGCTGACCTGGGCCTGCAGGCCGGGCACCTTGGCCGCCTCGGTGGCGGTGGTTTCAGTCTCGGTGGCGATTTCTTCCAGCACCGCCTGGTATTCGGCGGGGTGGTCGGCCTTGACCTGTTCGAGGCTCTTGCCCAGGCGGGTGGTGAGGGCGGTGATCTTGGGGTGCAGTTTCACGGTGGTCTCCTGTGCCGGCGCGGGGGCCGGACTTGGGGTGGGGGCAGGCTGAGGCGCGGGCTGGGGCCTGGTGGGGGGCGGGGCGAACCCGCCGCTCTCGGCCGTGACCTGCCCCACCGCGTTGGCGGGCATGGCGACGAAGTCGATGGTCAGCAGGGTCAGGTCGTCGCCGGTGACGGCGATCTCCATCTCGGGGTCGAGCAGGCCGGTCGGGTCGTCGATGCCGAGGTCCCCGAACCGTTTCCACCTGACGCTGCTGTACCCGTTGGTGCTGATGCCGACGAACACGCCGTCCGCGATCAGCTGCTGGATGAGCTGCCCGCTTTCACTGCGGGTGTACAGGCCCTCGCCCACCACGACGGCGTGCCGGGCGACGGTGCCGCTGCCGGGCGGCCACTCGATGTCCATGTCTTCGATGGAGAGCTTCGTCCAGCGGGCGCCGATGGAGTTCAGGCGGCCCTTCCACCCGTCATCCCAGCCGGGGTGTTCGACCAGGGCGGTGAGCTTCCCGACTTTCATGTCCGCCTCGGCGCGGGTGATGGCGCCCTCGTAGGCGGATCTGGGGTAGAAGCGCCAGTTGAGGTTGATGATGTCGCACACAGCGATGTTCGCCTTGAACGGCACCTGGTCGCTCTCGTCGGCGGCTTCGAGCGTCTGGATCTTGCCGAGGTGCACGGCGCGTTCGTGCAGGCTCACGCCGGTATTGGTCTGCCCGTCCGTCACGCCACGCTCGCGCAGCAGCTCGGGCGTGACGCGGGGCGGAGCGGCCGGGGCGCTCTCCTGCAGGAGGGTCATGCCGGGCGGCACGGGGCGAATGGACGCCGCCGCACCCAGGGCGAGTGCGGCGGTCAGGCAGGGACTGCGGATCTTCATGCGTGGAGGCCTCCTATTCGGTGAGGTGCTGCTGCCCGGGCAGCGTGGGGCTGCGCGTCGTGACGGGCTTCCAGCCGACGTCGACAACGTCGGATGAGCTCAGGTGCGCCCGAACCTGAAAGCCGCGCATGCTGAGGGTGCGGGTGAAGGCGAGCAGCTGCTCCGGGTTGAGATTGAACGGCCGGAGGTTCAGCTGCACGCCGGTCAGACCTGCGGGGCCGCCCGCGGCCTCGCGGATCTGGGCGTCGGCGTAATCCAGCGCGGGTGTGATGGCCTCGCGGTTGCGCTCCGCGTGCCCCTGCTGGGCTTTCGCGGCGAGCTGGGCGGCCTGGGTGGCGGTGAGCGGTTCAGTCATGGGTTACCTCGTGAGGGCAGGGGCTGCGGGCGCGGGGCGGCTCGGGGCGCGTCACGGGGCGCCTGGCCAGTGGGGGCAGCGCACGTCAGTACCTCCGGGTGGCGGGGCTGCGTTCCGGGCGGCGGTCACCCGGGCCCGGCCGCGTGGGCGCAGGTGTGGGCGGCGCCGCGGCGGGTGCCGGTGCGGCCCTGGGGAGGGTGAGGCGGGCCAGGACCTGGTCGATGGACCGCAGCGCGGCGCGCAGCTCGTACACGATCCGTTCCAGCCGGGTGGGCTGCACGCGGGTCAGCCGGTCGCTCTGCGCGGCGCAGCGCTGGCGGCAGCCTGGGCAGCGCCCGGCGGCGCCGCTCGGTTCGGGCAGGAAGGTCAGGGGCGTACCGCAGCCCCACGGGCACGGTCGGGTGGTCAGGGCCATGCTCACTCCTGGGGGGCGGGGACGGGCAGGGGATTGTCCTGCAGGGCCGGTGCGCCGCGTTCTCGCTCTCTGGCGGCGTCGAAGCCGATGTCGCCCGTGAGGGTCTGCGCGCTGGCGTACCCGTGCGTCGCGGCGAACTCCGCGCGCCGGATGATCATTTCCAGGCTTTCCTCGCGGATCTCAGGGAACTCAATGGGGAAGTCGATCAGGTCGATCGGCACGCGGCGCCGGCTGCCCTTGCTGGCCTGCCACTTGCGGTCGCGGCCGCCGCGGCGGACCACTTCGGCGCGGAGCATCCGGACGATGGTGTGCCGGAACGCGGCCTGGCGTTTGTTCGCGAGTCGGATGCTGGGCAGGCCCATCGCCTCGGCGGTCGTGCGGGTCGCGCCGCCGCCCTCGCCGAAGTAATGCTCGGGCATCCCACCGATCGTCAGGGCGACCATGCGCAGGATCAGCTTCATGTCCTGCGCGGCGTCCGACGCGCCCTGCGCGGGCCGGAGGAAGTCGAGGCTTTCGTTCACGCCCTCGTACTTCACGCCTTCTTTGTCGGTGAAGCCGGGCTGGTGGATCAGGGGGATGACGCCGCCCTGCTCGGGCAGCTGCCGGAACGTCATGGCCTTCATCCGCCAGCCGTGCACGCCGCCGTCCGGCACGCCGCCAGCGTCCTGGCCGTTCGGGTCGAGGAACGCCTTGTACACCGCGAGGATGCGCTGCTGCAGCTGGTGGACGTTCAGCCGCATGTTCATCATGTTCACGTAGGCGATGGAGAAGTCCGCGGCGGCCAGCGCGACCGGGAAGCCACGCGGGTCGTTGTAGAACGCGTTGTGGGCGTTCCAGACGAACTCCCCGCGTTCCCAGGTGAGGCGTTGCTGCTCAGCCAGTTCCAGCTGGAGGCGCTCGGCCATGTCGCTGGGCGTCGCGCCGCGCCGGGTGTTCACGTCCAGGGTGAAGCCGCTGAGGTCCACGTCGACCAGCCCGACCAGGGCGGGCAGGTCCGCCGGGGGGGCGTCCGCGCCGGTGGGGAACACCACGGCCTGCTCACCGTCGAGCATCCACTCGTTGATCATGCGGCTGCTGATCACGTGCTCCAGGCTGTTGGCCATCCAGAAGTCGTCGAGGATCTGCTGGAGGCCCTTGTCGGCCAGGGTGCCGTAGCGGATGGCGTCCCCGACGAGGAAGGCGGCGGCGAGCTCCACGGCAACCTGGAACAGGCCGTTGGCGTGGTAGAGGGTGCGGCAGGTCTGCCGGGCGAAGGCGCGGCTGAAGCCGTACCGGCCGTAGATCACGCTGCCGTCCACGTTGGGCGCGCCGTCGCGCCAGCCGGGGTTGAACATGGTCGGGTCGAGCGTGGGGGCCTGCCCGCCGCGGATCTGCACGGCGCGGGCCTCCTGCGAGGGCCGGAGCGGCTGCCCGTCCGGGCCGTAGAGCGTTGTCACGGGTGATCACCTCCTAGTCGAAGCTGCCGGGGCCCAGCTGGGCGGCGGCGGGGCGGGGTTTGGGCGCGGGTGCGGCGGGCGGTGGGGGCGCAAAGGCGTAGATGAGCGCCTCGGCGTGGTTGGGGCTCTTACCGCCCTCCCCTTTCTTGTTGACGGTGAGTTTGTCGCTGGTGCCGACGCGGCTGTACGTCGCCTGGGACAGCTGCGCGACCAGGGTGTTCAGCGCGTCCCCAGCCGGCAGTTGCGCGAGGCTGATGCATTCGTCGTCGGGGTGTTCGATGCCCTGCTCGACGCGCTCCCAGGTTTTCTGGAAGCGCAGGCGCAGGCGCCACCAGCATTCCGTGGCGAAGTTGGCGAAGCGCAGGTCCGCGGGCGTCTGGGAGTCCTCGTACACCGTCTTGCTGGGCACGCCGCCGTTGAACACGCCGCGCACCTCGTAGGCCCGGTCCGTGCGGCGGTCGACGGTCGCAGCGATGGACGCGCCGACGCCGTTGCGGTCGTACTGGAGGAGCGTGACGCGCTCACGCGTGGCGAGCTCGTGTGTGTCCTGGGGCGCCTCGGCGGAGATGAGGGCCTGGATGCGCGTGACGACCGGCCCGCTGCGGCTGGAGTAGACCGTGGCGTCCGGGCCGGTATCGCCCACGTCAAGCCCGGCGGTGGCCGGGGCGGTGGCTTCCAGGCGGAGCTTGAGGGCGGCCTGCACCCACGCGCCGAGAATGATCTGGTTTTTCGTCTCGGCGTCGTAGCTGATGTCGACTTCCTGCTCGAACAGCGCCTGATCGACGCTTTTGGACTTCTCGAACAGGTACCAGGGGCTCACCTGTTCCGTGCCCTTGCCGGTCAGGGCGGGCACGTTCAGCGCGTAGTTCTTGTCCGGGTTGTCGCGCCAGTGGAAGGTGAACACGTCCCACGGGTCGCCGGGGATGAGGTTGTGCGCGATCCGGGCGAACAGATTCGCGCGGCCGTGCGGGGTGCTGCCGTACACGATCACGTCGGTGTTCTGCGAGAGCGCGGCGTGCACGGTGTCGGCGCGGGGCACCTTGGCGTGCTCGTCCACGAAGTAGATGCTGCTGCGGCCCCCGCGGCCGATGTTGTCCCCACCTTCGCCCTTGATGTTGGCGTTGTTGGTGGGGTTGATCAGCAGCGCCTCTTTGCTGTGCAGCTTCTCGCTGAACCCCTGGGGTTTCAGGAACGCCGGGAGCTTCCGGACGATGAAGCGGGCCTTCTCGAACAGGGTGTCGAGGTCGCCGCTCTTATCGACGAGGTCGAGTTTGCGGCTGCCCAGGCCGCCGCTGAAGCCCGCCTCGTGCAGCCACGCCCAGACGTAGTAGCCGATCACGACCCACGTCATGCCCTCGTCGCGGCTTTTCTCCACCAGGCCGTTGCGGCGGTTGCGGCGCAGATCCTGCAGGTACCGGATGAACGCCACCTGCCGGGGCCGCAGCGTGAGGGGCAGCACGGCGGGCAGGCCGCGGCCCGGGTTGCGCGGCTCGTACAGCCACACCCAGTCGTTCAGGAACGTCACCGGGTCCATCCGCGCGGCCGCGGCCGCCACGACCCGCGCTTCGGGGTCCTGCACGCACCGCTGGAGGAGCTTCAGGCGCCGGCGTCCCTCGTTCTCAAAGCGGCGTTTCAGCTGGTCGCTGTACGCCATGACGGCCTCTTTGACCATCAGCGTGCGCTGGGCCTGCACGCTCAGGGCGTCACTCTCAGCGGTCATTTCTGGTCAAGGGTGGCCAGCAGCTTCGAGTACTCGTCCGCGATCTGCTCACCCGTGGCCTTCTCGGGGTTGAACGTCGTCTCAGACTGAATCGGCCCGCCGTTCGGTCCGGTGTGAACGTGATGCTCCCGGAACATCCCCAGCGCCTGCCCGGCCAGCTGGATCACGTCCTTGCGGCTGATCAGTTCAATGCTGCGCCCGTGCTGATTGTTCTTCACGTTCGAGATGAACTTCGATTTGCCCTCCTGGCGCACCTTGTCCAGGTCGATGTACGGCACGGCCTTGAGCACCTGCCGCTCCTCCATCACGGTCGCGCGCTCGTTCTTCCGGACCTGCACCGCCAGGACCGTCTCACGCCGCCGGAGCCTCGCCACTTCACCCTCCAGCACGGCCCGCTCGATGTCGTACGGGTCCGGCTCAGGTTCCGCGTCCCGCCCTCGCCCGCGCCTCGGCTTGTCCGGTGGGGGCGGCAGGTTGCGCAGCATCTCCTCCGCCACTTCCAGTTCCAGGCGAACGTCGGCCAGGACGGTGCTCGCCAGCACTTCCACCCAGTCCGTCACGACCTCATTCACGGAGGACATGACGTCGTCAGGGTCGAAGTCGATCATCTCCCGAATGGCGGCCAGGATGACCTGCGGCGAAAAGCCACGCGCAATCCAGCCCGCCTCGATCGCCGCCACAACGTGAACACGGGTTAACAGGCGCGAGCCCTGTTCCTTCGCCGTTCTGGGGCTGTACTCGGCGTCTTTTGCCGCCTGGGTGTTGCTTTTCCCGTCGAGTTTGGAGAGCACGAACTGCTGCTCCTGGCGGCTGCACAGGTTCAGCTTGTCCATGAACGCCTGTCCGGCGGGCGTGATCTGCGGGGCGGGCGGGGTGGGCGCCGGGGCGGGCGTGGCGCGGGCCTGCCTGGCCTTGGGCTTGGCGCCGGCCTTGGCTGCCGGTTGTGCCGCGGGTGTGGCCTTGGCGTTCCGGGCGGCGGGTTTCTTCGGTGCGGATTTCTTTGGGGCGGGTTTCTGGGGTGCGGCCCGGCCCCGCTTGGCGGGGGGAGCGTCAGTGGGTTTGCGGCGGGGCACGGTTCACCTCCTGGGGTGCGTCAGGTGTCCTGGTTGATGAGCTGGTCGTAGGCGGCCATGACGTCCTCGTACGGGGCGTCGGGCGGCAGCGCGGCCGGGGTGGGCGGGTGGAGGGGCTCGCCGTCTTTGCCGGTGACTTCCACGCGCTGTTTGCCCCACCTCTCGGGGTGGCTGCGTTCCAGGTACCAGGCGTCCGCTTTCCAGTCGCCTTTCTGGCCGCTGACGCGGATGCGGGCGACGCTTTCGATCTCGGCACTGGCGCGCGCTTCGAGCACGGCTGCGCGGAACTCACGGTAGATGGCGTTGCCGTCGCCGGACTTCTCGCCGCGTTTCATCCACTCGTAGTACGTGTCGGGGTTGATGCCGACGTAGTCGCAGCAGGTTTCAATCCAGTTCCCGGCGCGGATGGCGCGCAGGAATTTCGCCTGGACGTCGGCGGTGAGTTTGGTTTTCCGGCCGGGGGTGGCCACGGTGATCACCTCGCAGGGGTGCGGCGCGGCCCGCGCTCCGGGGTGGGAGGCGGGCCGCTGGGAAAGGTCGGGTCAGCTGGTGGTGATCTTCACGATCATGCCGTGCAGGTACCGGTGCTGGTCGGGGCGGATGCGCGGCCTGATGCGGTCGAGGTGGGCGAGCACGCGGTCGTGTTCGGCCTGGGTGAGCCGGATGCCCCGCAGGGCGCGTTCAAGGTCGGACGGGCGGTCCGGAAGGCGTGTGGGGAGGGCCATGTGGTTCTCCTGTGGGGCGCGGTCAGCGCCGGGGGGACCTGAGCTGCCCGAAGGCCCGGGCGGGCGTCCAGCCGTCGTTGGCGAGCGTGACCAGCTGCCGCACCTGCATGGTGCTCAGGCCAGGGTGCTGCTGCAGGTGCTCGCGGATATGCTCGGGCGACCAGGGGGTGCGCTGCTGGAGTTCACGCTGGATGTTGTCGTTCATCGGGCTCCGGGGGTGAGGATGGTGTCGCGCACGTGCTGGGCGATGGCGCACGTCATCAGGGGCGGGACGCCGTAGCCGTCCACCTCGCCGGGGCGCAGGCTGATATGCACCGTGACGGCGGTCCACTGCCCGGCCTGGACGGTGACGCGCTCCGGGGCGGGCTGGCCGTCCGCCTGGGCGATCAGCAGGGCGGCGAGCACGCCATACCCAGCGCGATGCGGCCGCTGGTGTCATCGATCAGGATCGGCCCACCGTACCCGTATTTTCCGAGGGAAGCGGCGATGGCCTCCAGGTCGTGCCGCCTTGGGTTGCGGTCCCACGCGAGCGTGGCGAGGTGCTGGATGTCGTGCTGGTCGAGGCGGTGACTCTGGATCTTGGCGGTCGTTGGCATGGGAACCTCGGGGATAGGGAACCGCCCGCGTGCGGGAGGCACGCGGGCGGCTGGGGGGGCGGGTCACACCCGGCGACGGGCGGTGGCGTAGGGGTCGGATCGTTTGCCGCTCTGGCGGGCACCGATGGTTAGAACGGTAACGGTGCTGCTGGCGCTGTCGATGTCGTACACGATGCGGTAGCGCTTGTTGGCCGCGTGATAACTGAAGAGTCCAGCGAGCGGTTTCTTGAGGGGTTTACCCGCGCTGGGATTGCTGGCCAGCCGCGCCAGGGCTTTGTCGATGTGAGCGCGGGTGGTGGAATCGAGTTTCTTCAAGTCCGCCTGAGCCTCGGGCTCGAAGGCGATGGTGTAAGTGGGCATGTGGCCCTCCTATAGTTCTGGCGGAGGGCCACATTAGGCACCTCCTAGTCGGGAACGGCTTCGGTCGAAGAACGTTCCCGATCAGGGGGCACAGGCTTGGATCGTGCGGAGGGTAACCGTCTTTCGTGCCGGCTGAATGCCAGTACTGATCGTAAATCGAGTCTTGATTAGGTTGTGGAGGAACACGCGCAGGTAAAGCGCGAAGCGCCGCACCACCATTCCGCTGAGCAAACCCGTACGCGCAAGGGCTGCGAGCACGTCGAGGAGGTCACGCGACCACTCAGAAATGAGGTAGTGAGCGTCAACCGCCCAATAGAAGGGACCACCCGCAGGCTCGCCCTTGCCCCTTTTTCGCCTTACAGGGCGACTGAAGAGGTCGGACAGGTATCCGCCGGAATTTTTGTGTGGGTCTGGGTTTAGTGCCAAGCCGAGAATGCGGCGGTGCATGGAACGACTGGCCTCTAGTTTCCGCTGCTCGTCCAGTCGCACAACTTCGAGCATGAACTTGAGGGAGCCATCAAAGAGGTGGAAAGTCTCCCTTGATTCTGCGTACTCGACGCATCGGCGAACCGCGTCAGCTGCTTCTGCGACGTCACTTCCTTGTTCCGCTTCAATGGCCTCGGCCATCCCGAGCTTGAACCATTCGCTGACGGTCACGGCGCACCCTGCCTTTCCCGGCGCCGCTTCAGTCTGTCCAGGATGTCAGGGTGATCATCGAGCACGGCGTTCGTTTCCTCATCATCGGTGTAGGGCACGCCTGCACCGGTCGTCCGCAGGGAGACGGGTTCGGGTTCACCGGTGAACAGGTCGGCCACGCTGACCTTTTCGCCCGTCAGGGCGCTCAGCGCGGCCACGACGTGGTTCAGGTTCTCCAGATCAATGCGCTTAACGCTGTCGCCGCGTGCCATGGCGAAGATACTGCCGCGCGCGACTTTTCCCTCGGTTTCCTTGACGAGCCGGTAAGCCGTCAGGCCGTGGTCGCGCAGGTAGTGGTCGAGGGAGAACCGAATCATAGTGACAGCAATCTAGCACGGTGTCAGATACCCGTCAACTCTCCCCTTTTCGCCTGCGCGAACGTGACGCCGTCCTGGCGGGTGGCAATCATGCCGGTGGCATCCTGCGCGCGGCGGATGATCTGGTCGCAGTAGTGCGGGTCCAGTTCGTTCAGCGCGGCGCGGCGGCCGATCTTGTGCGCGGCGATCAGGGTTGTGCCGCTCCCGCCGAACGGGTCCATCACGACGTCGCCTGGCTGGCTGCTGTTCTCCACGCAGATCTGCACGAGCTGGACAGGTTTCATGGTTGGATGCAGGTCGTTCCGGGTGGGTTTGTCCACGTACACGACCGTGCTGGCGTCGCGGATCTGGGTGAGCAGGTCCACGAGTTCGGCCTTGTTGAGCTTGTTCAGGTCGAGTGAATCGTCGAGCACCGTGGTGTTGGTGAAGTCCTTGCCGAAGTAGTGTGCCGCGCCCAGCTTCCAGCCGTACAGCATGGGCTCGTGCCGCCAGTTGTAGTCCTGGCGGCTCATCACGGCGGCGTTCTTGACCCAGACGATGGTCTGTGAGTACTTCAGTCCGGCCGCGTCGTAGCCCTGCCGGAACGCCACGCCTTCCAGTTCGGCGTACGCGACGTAGATGCACGCGCCGGGCTGCATGACGCTGGCCGTGGCGCTCAGGGCGGCCGCGATGAACTGCCGGAACTGCTCCGGGGTCATCGCGTCGTTCTGGATCTTCAGCCGGTCCTTGGTTTTGCCCTCGTAGTTCACGTTGTACGGCGGATCGGTCCAGACCAGCCGCACCTGGAGGCCCGCGGTCAGCCGCTGGAGCTGGTGCGGGTCGGTGCTGTCCCCGCAGCTGACGCGGTGCTCGCCGATCGTCCAGATGTCGCCGGGGCGGGTGACGGGCGTGGGCTGGAGGGGCGGGACGTCATCCTCGTCGGTGAGGAGTTCGCGCCGCACCTCGCCGTCCAGCTCAGTCAGCAGCGCGTCGTGGTCCGCTTCGGTGTACCCGGTGCCGTCCAGGCCCGGGCCGTCGCGCAGCTGGTCAAGCAGGCGGCGCAGCGCCTCCGGGTCGCGGGTGGCGCGCTCGGCGTAGCGGTTGTCCGCCAGGAGGATGACGCGGGCGCGGTCGTCGTCAACGTCCACCCAGAACACCGGCACGTGCGTGAGCCCGGCGAGGATCGCGCCGCGCCAGCGGTGCTCGCCGACCAGGATCTGCCCGGTGCTGCGCTGCACCGTGACGGTACCCCACCAGCCCGAGGCGCGTATGCTCTCGGCGATCTCCTCGGGATTGTTGCGGTTCGGGTTGAGTGGGTGAGGTTTGAGGTCGTGCACCGGCACGAGTTCGGTCTGGTCGTTCAGCAGGTGGGCGGTCGGGGTCATGGGCTCCAATGGGGACCGCCCCGCCGGCGCGGTGGCGGGCGGGGCGGGCGGGGGGAAGGCTCAGTTGGTGTGCCGGGGGGGCCGGTCGATGAGGCCCGCGACGGTCAGGACTTCGCGCAGGCTGCCCGCGACGGTGCGGGAGTAGGGGTTGTCGCTGCTGCGCTCCAGATCGTCGAGCACGGCCGTGGCGGTGGTGAGGTGCATGTTCATCAGCACCCGGTACTCTCCACTTTCTCTGTTCCAAACGACGTCGATTTCGACGGCCCTCTCGGGGCCGCCGCTGCTGCTATCCTCCACGGTGATTCCTCCAACCTATTTGGAATCCCGAGGCCATCGCTGCCAGGCATCTGGCCTCGGGTGAGGCCATGTTACCGGGCAGACGTGACCGCGTGTGGTCGCGCTTACATGCATGCAGGACAAACCGTAAGCGCGTGAACGTGTGAGCATGAGATCAGGACGACACGCGGTCAGGCGTGCAGAGCAGTGGAACGCTCCGGACAGCAGCACAGGCACGCGCTGGGCGTGCCTGAGAAAAGACTGATGGCAGATTAATGCGAGTGTACGGGAATGTTCGGGCGTGGTCAACGTGACCCCGACAGGCTAACTACTCCTCAAAACGGTTAACTGGCGGCAGGACGCCGGCGTCTGTACGGTGTTTCTGCAATGCAACGGCCACCGTCTATAACGGCTTCAGTCTCCCACTGATGTGGACCCTCCTCACTCACGGGTGAAATTCACGCTGCTGAGATCAAACGCAAGAAACACGGACACCGCACGGTGTCCGTGTTTCGACTCGGGCTCGCTCACATCCAGGTTCTCTTCCTGCATCCGTCGCCGCTCTCATGGCGCAGTTTGACCACCCTGATGCGGTGTCTTGGGCGTCGTCAGACTCCCGTTCTCACAGGACCTTGAGACCGGCTTGTTGGCGTGCTTTTCTTCAACGTCACCAAGACGTACAGACACTGACGCGTCCCCCTCAGCAAGTGTCCCCAGATGCGCCATCCGCATCCCTGCTCTCACTGTTTCAGATCCAGCTCTATGGTGAGGGGGCATGCGACCTCTCGAGGACGAACTCCGTGATGTGTTCACCCAGTCCTGGCGCCCCGAAGACGAAGAAGCAGTGTCCTGGAAGGATGACATCACCGCGTATGCCCCTTTGAATGTGCCACTCCAAGGGCACGTGATCCGTCAGCTCGCGGGCCGGGAACTTCAGGTGTTGCCCTTGCTTCGACAGGACAAGGATGAGGTGTGGACCTATACACAGAGTCGCTGGCTGGTCTACGTTCTTGGGCAGTTCGACGGCGGCGTCCTGGCACTCCAACGCCTGGCCTCCGATGAAGGCGGCCCGTACTGCAATGGCCGGGATGAGGATGCCGCCCACCTCTTAGCAGCCCGCAACGACCGCCAACACTTCCCTTTTTTCCGGTCCCTGGTGCTGAATCGCAGGATTAGCAGTACCGTTCAGAAGATCGCACTCCAGGCATTGGTGAACGCCAACGACACCGATAGCATCAAGGCCCTGCAAACCTTGTCGTGGTGGAGTGACGACATTCCACTCGCCCGGGTGCGGCTTGGTGACATGACCGCCCTGCGCCCATTGATTCAGTCAAGGACCTCGGATAAGGCTCACCAGGCCATAGCGGCGCTGGAAGAGCGTCTGGGTGGGCTGACGCCTCTTCTGAACGAACTGATTTCGGTCAACCCAGAAGCGCTGCAGGAACCCAATGCTGACCCGATGGAACAATTGGCGCATCTGGCCCTCCACGACCCCATGGTGGAGGTGCAGGCCTGGGCCATCCGGCAACTGGCTACCCGTGCCCGGCAGCGGTTCAGTGGGTTGGTGCCCGCCCTGCTGCAACATCGTGCTTGGCAGACCCTCACCGCGCTCAGTGACGTGCTGGCCAGCATTCAACCGCCACCTGCCGAGGAACTGAATGCGATTCTGAAAGCGCGGGAACGTCCGAGATCCATGCGGTTGTGGGCGGCACTGACTTTGCTGCGCGCCAATCTTCAACCCGATCTGTCAGACCTTGAGGACGTCCGCATTGCGCTGCCCCCCGAGGTGCCGCAGGACGCCCGGGACGCGATCGTTCATTACTGGGTTCGTGTCCGAGAGGGAGTGGAGGCGGGGACCGACGTCCGCTGGTTGATCGAAGGATACACTTTTGGATGGGACTGGCCAGATGTGACAGAGGAGCATGAGGCGGTCGTGGCGGCGATACAACGTGAAGGGCTCACGACCACGGCGCCGGTCGAGGCAGGCGTGTGGCATCAACAGGGCAGCGGGAACTACGTGATTCTTGAGGTGGAAGGTCAACCCGTCTGGATCAGTGAGATTGCGCGGTTTGTGTGGACCTCGCATCCGCAGGCCGCGACGTGGGCCGCTCTTCGTCCTCGCCTGGAGCAAGCCCTGGCTCCCATTGGGTGGAAAGTCTTGTCGGAGGAAGCGGCTGGCGTGGTGTTTCCTGGCTTGAATGTCTATTACTTTGCGCGCCGGACGAGTCAACCCCTCCGAAATCTGCTGTTCTACTGGCAGGATTAAGAACGCACCGACTTACGGTCAGAACGCTTGAGCGTTCAGCGCGCCTTGCTCCTATGGCGTCGCTCTGCGATGAATCTTGAGTGTCAACCTCAAAACGATCAGCCGTCTTCTGCACAGCCGTTCGCCTGCGCCTCAGACAGAGGAGCGTTGGACAAGTTGGAAGCAGCGTTTCGAAGGGTAGTTAGCCCTACAGGTCCTCGTCACTGAACCCGACCGGCACGGCCTTCACCGGGTACATCGCTTCGGCCAGTTGCATGACCAGGTCGTCGACGCGGTCGTCCTCCCGCTCGATCGGGTCGCTGATCGCGTCATACACCCACTGCGGCGTTTTGGCCTCCCAGTGGGGGTCGTCCCCTGCTGGCCCCTTGCGTTTCTCCGGCACGGGCGAGAGGGTGCGGCGCAGCGCTTCCAGGGCGTGCACCGCGCGGGGGTAGTGGGCCTTGATGTGGCGGCGCAGGCTCAGGCCTTCCCCGTCGCGGTGCCACACCAGTTCCAGCGGGTCGGGCGCCTTCCCGCTCTTGGCGGGGTCGTCGAAGCGGGTGAGCAGGTCGATCAGCTGCCGCCAGCCGTCCACGCCGACCGGAATGCCGCTGTCCCGCTCGATGTCCGGGCCGTTCAGCACGGTGAGGTTGCGGCTGCCGACCTGCACGCTGCTCTCCCCTGCCCCGGGCCGATCGGTGCGCCCGGGCAGGGTCAGCGCTGTCCCCCACACGGCGAGGAATTCGAACTGGAAGCGCCTGAGGACGGGCGGGGCGGGCGGCTGGCCGGGCGGCACCGGCACGGTGACCGGCAGCCTGATCCAGAACCGCTCCGCGTTGTGCCAGCGGCCCACCTGGGCGTCCGCGCGGCGGGCGCGCTTCACCGCGCGGGCGTGCCCCTGGTACGCCGCGTTGGCCGCCAGGGCGCGCTCGGCGAGGCGCTGCGCATCCGCCATGCGCCCCAGGCTGATCTGCACGCAGGCCTGGACCGCGAGGTTGTGGCCGGTCATGAACGCCTCGACCATCCCGGCGCTGTTCGGGTCCGCGGTGCGGACGGCGGGGCTGGAGCGGCCGCCGTCCGTGAAGGCCTGCCCGGTGATCAGGGCGTGCGCGATCAAGTTGTGCTGCTCCCGGTCCTCCTGACTGGGGCGCACCTTGGCGAGACTCCACTCACCCACGGCGCTGCGGTGCGCTTCGAGCAGCGCGGCGCGCGCACAGGGGCAGGGGAAGGGATGCGCGGCGCGGCTTGCCGTGATCTGAATCTGGTGCGGTTCGAGGTGCTCGGTGCTCTCCCCTGCCCGGCGTACCACGGCGCCGCAGCCGCGAACCGGGCAGTGCAGATGGGTGGGGGTCGGGGTTGATTTCATGCGGGTGCGGGTCATGCGGGCGCCGATGTGTGCAAGAGAGCAGGAACGTGTGTGAGCACGGGAGCATGATAACGGACGTGCATGATCACGCGCGCACAGGTTTGACGTTACTCGGCGTCGCTGTCGCCTGGACGGAACGCGCGTGCTTTCACGACCTCACCGATCCAGACCGAGTCGACCGCCTCGCCGGCCAACTGAGCGAGGCGCTTCTTGGCCACGATCTTGCCCTTGTGCTTGACAATGACCTTGGTGGCGATCAATTCGATTTCGATCCGGATGTCGTACTGGTCAAACAGGGTGTAAGTCTCGGCAAACTGCACGTAGTACCTGCGACCCTTGGCCAGCGTTTCTGCCGTGCTCTCGTTCATGCCGGACTTGAAGCTGAGTGTGAGCAGCGTGCCCACGACGGCCTGCGTGATCACGCGGGCAATAAACGTCAGGTTTTCCTGGTCAGCCTGTGAGAGGGGTTGGTCTTGAGGGATGTCGATTCGACCGTACTGCAATTCCTGCTGGAGGTAGTCTGTGATCGTCAACAGCCGCAGGTGATGCTCCGCCATGAGCAGGGTGCGGACCTTCTCGGGACGGTCTGGAATGCGGACTAGGACCTCACCCGACTCCACGCGCTGAATCAACGCGTCCCCGAGCGCGAGGAGCCGGATGGCCTGCAGGGCGGCCTTGTCCCGCTGTCCGACCGGGGGGTGGCTGCTGCTCCGAGACACTTTCCAATCAAACCGGTCATCGGTCAAAATTAGCTGGAAGGTCAGCCCGTGCAGGTCGACCAGTTCCACGGTCAATCTGCCCGCAGGCTCCACTGTGAGGCGGCCGTTGACTTCTATTTCCTCCAATCCAGAGCGGACGCGCAGGCGCTCAGTCAGCACCAACGGCTTGAGACCAAGCCGGATTTGTCCGGGCCGGTCCAGCTGGAGCAACTCGTCCAGTTCAGGACTCCCGGCGGTGACGGTGATGTCGCTGCGCGCGGACAGGTCAATGGTGATCTCACGTCCCCGGGCCAGATCCTCATGCAGGGCCGCGAGCTTTGCGCGAGCCCGCGCTGGCCCGCTAATTCGCAGGTGGATGTGCCCCTGGATCCGCATGGTGTTGTCCGCCGTGACCTGCACGCGGGCGTCCGCCAGATTCGAGTCGCGCAACATGGCGGAAAGGGTGGCCACCGCCACAGCCGGGTCGCGGCTTCTCAGCCGTTCAGCGTCGAGTTCCCGTTCCAGCCGCTCGACGTTGGCCTGCTTCAGGAACTCCTCCGCCTTCAGGCTCCCTTCGAGGCGGCTGCTGCTGCCCTCGATGATGATCTGCTTGAGGAGAAACGAGACGGCAAGCGTGATCTGGGCAGGAGTGAAGCCCTCATCTTCGAGGTGACGCCGCACGGTGAGTTCAATTTCCCTCACCTCCTGGTCCAGCACGGCGTGAAAGACATTGCTGGACCGCACCGTGGCAGTGATGTGCTGCGCGATGAGATCGGTGACGTGATGGGCGGTGAGGTCGCGTTCCAGGGCGCTCAGCATCCGGGCCTGCACCTTCCGGTCTGTCAGGCGCTTCAGGCCCTTGGCCCCGCTGAACTTCAGGAAATCCCAGGCGGCGTTGGGCATGAGATTGGTCAGCAGGGTGGTGGCGATTTCGAGACCGGGCACGTGTTCATGGTATGCGGCGCTCGCTCCAGCTCAGGCTCATCTGAGCCCCCACTGTTTGCGTGTGAGCACGACATCACGAGAGTGTGCTAGCTCGTACACACGCAAGCAGGCTCACCGCTCACGGGCGAAACTCCAGGATTCCGCGGGCGAGTTGCTCCAGGTCCTGCAGGTCGCCCAGGGTCTGGTGCACGGCCGGGAAGTCAGGATGGGCGGTCCGCATGCTCTCGCGGGCGAGTTCCAGCAGCAGCCACTGCCCGGTGGTTAGGCCGTACGCGGAGTGCGCGTCGCGCGGCCGCTCGGGCAGCGGCGTGGGGATCAGCGAGTCCGGCAGGGGAGGGGGCGGCGCCACGCGGCGCAGCAGGATGTCCATCCGCGCGTCTGGGGAGGTCGGCGCCGGAGTTAGCGGTTGCGCCTTGAGCGGGGTGGAGGGAGTTGGCGGTTGCTCAGACCGGATCCGCGTGTCGGGTGGCGTTTGATCGGTCGGGGCGCGGCCGTTCCACTGCTGGATGTCTCGTTTGGTGGCGCGGCGCTGGGCGCCACTGCGGCGGCCCATCAGCGGCCGACCGAGAGGGAGGTGCGGACTGTGTTCGTGGGATACCTCGGGTAGGGGAGAGGCGGTAGGGCGTGGTGGGGGCGGCGCTGGGCCTGATGGCGTTCCAGATGGCCGCGGCGCGCCTTCGGGCGGGGCGGACAGGTGGCCGAGTTCCTGGAACAGGTCGAACCGGAGGTGCAGCCGCCCGGCGTCGTCGAGGGAGAGGTGATCGCCGGGCCGGGGTGATCGGCGCCAGATCTCTAGCAGGTCCTGGCGCGAGGGCGTGAGCCGGGCCTGCACGCCTGGGCCGTGCTGACGGCGCCGCGCGGCGCGTACGGGGTGGAGCCGGAGGCGCGGGGGCGTCGGGCCGGACGGCGTGGAAGGTCATGACGAGACCGCCGTCCATCACGTCCACGGCGTAGTCCATGCCTCATTCATCCCAGTACACTTCTATGCTCACCTGCTCACGGGATGTCAAGTGGGCTCGCATGGGTGAGTGTATGGGTCCAGGCTGACGAGCATTTTGCCCTCGTCTGCGGTTGCCCAGCGGCTCCGGAGGAAGTCCTGCCCGGGCATGTGCATCAGCCCGGGCAGGGCGCTGTCGCTGATCTCCACCACCTCACACACGCGCCGGCTCGGGATAAGCACAGCGCGCTGATGATCGTCAACCGACGTACCGGCGACCTTCAGAAGATCATGCCCAGGAATGGGAAAGTGAACTGCGAGATACGTTGCGTCAGGTGGAGCACGAGTAGAAACAGGGCCACCTGACCATTCTGGCGCGGACGGCAATTGAGCGACGGCTTGATGCGTTGCTGGAAGAGGCACCTCAGGTGAATCCTGAAGTGCCACCGGTTCTCAGACGACGCGGGCGGTAATCACCTGAGCGGAATCTGGCTGTGCGGTGCTGCGCTTCCTCCGTGACAGGCGCGTGCCATTCGATAACAATCAGGCAGAACGTGATGTGCGCCCGTAGTGCGTGAAACCTGACTACCCTTCAAAACAGGGCATGAGTGTGCTCAAGGTGCGCCAGGATGCGCCGGACGGATGC